>JABZJO010000025.1:0-7076 GCA_015257755.1 Candidatus Nanogingivalaceae bacterium | reverse complement strand
GATCTAAAATTGCTGGCTTGACCATACTTTTTCTTTTTCTTGAAAGTTGCTTCTTTAAAACTTCCTCCGTAAAATTATCCTCTAACGGCTCTGGACCTAATTTTTGGAAAAATGGTAAAAGTTCAACTTCAAAATCTGGCAATAATTTCATATAACCAAATTTGCGTTGATCATTAAAAAATAATTTCGTTCCGTCTTCGAAATCAATTTCAACACGAGTTGATTTATTTGGTAGGTCATTGAGAAAATCTTCATTCGGGTGACCAGCACCCCAGTTCTCTTCGCCCCGATAAACCATTTGACCCGTCATTCGAAGATGAGTCACGAGCGTATATTCATTATTTAATTTTAAAATAATAGCTTTTCCTCGACGACTAACTTTCGAAATCTCAGCACTAACCATAAAATCTTCAACATCTTTTGGTGCATTTGGAAAACTTTTAGGCCAATCGTGTTTTACTTTTGAAATTTTCTTTTTCAAGATTAACCGATTCAATCCTCTAACAACAGTCTCTACCTCTGGTAATTCTGGCATTAATCCTCCTTAAATTCCTTTGAAAAATCTTCCCAATTTTTATATAAAAATCCCTGGATTCCCACTTTTTGGGCGGCTTCAACATTTAAAATCGAATCATCAAAAAAAGCTATTTCGCTCGGTAGAACATTACTCTTTTCAATCGCAATTTTAAAAATTCTTGAATTTGGTTTAGCACACCCAACTTCACCAGATAACACTAAAAAATCGAAAAGTTCTTCTTGCTCTTTTCTGGAAAAAAACTCATCAAATTGATATTGTGCGACATTAGAAATAATTCCAATTTTTAGGCCATTAGCCTTCTGTTGACGGATAAAATTTAAAAGATTTTTATCTTTTTTCCAGACATATTCAAAAATACGTTCTGAAGAAGGCTGGCGTAATACCAGCACTCCAAAACAATCGAAAAATAGAGCTTTAGCGTTTGTTCTCATTAATTCCAAGATCGCGCACAACTTGCTCATTTCCCGGAACCTGCGAAATAAACAAATTTTGAAGTTGTTTATTGTTTGCTAATAATGAACCTTTAGAGCCGGTGCAAGTCGTCGTCCAGAGATGCTTTTGCACATTATCGTCTTTCAAAATTGAGAAATCATAAAGGTGTCCCGTAGCACAAACCCCGGCAAGATCATCGGCCGCACCGCTAAATGCAACACCCTTCATCATGTTAGCCTTATTAAGCGCATTCACAAATTGAGTATACGACTCTGAATTATTCCCCAAATTCACTTCCTTAATAACTTCGTCGAGATATCCTTTATAAGTTATTAGCTTACGGTAAGTTGGAGATACTTCAACAGTATAAGATCGAAAGTTTTCTTGAGCCACGATTGGTCCTCGAACCGCCATTTTAACACTACGATTCTGTTCAACACTTAATAAATCTTTAACCGACTTATCCTCTTCTTTCGAAGAATCATCTCCAGCTTGCTGTGATTGATTATTATTTCCGCCGTTCATAAACGCATTCACTACTGTGACAACAGTTATGATCGAAAGAATCGCAATCGCGATAATTAGCAAGATTGGTGCAATTCGTATAAGTTTTTCCTTCATTTTAAACCTTTCTCCACCACTTTAATCCAAATACTCATGAAGTTTTTTCGAATCTTTGTGCTTCTTTAACTTCATCAATGCCTTTGCTTCAATTTGACGGATTCGTTCACGAGTAACTGCAAATTCAAGGCCAACTTCTTCGAGCGTATGGCTTTTTGTGCCATTCAACCCAAAACGCATTTCAAGGATTTTGCGCTCACGATCTGAAAGTGTTGAAAGAATATCGCGAACTTGCTCTTTTAGAAGTTGAACTGTTGCTGATTCTTCTGGGCTTGCGGTATCTTCATCTTCAATAAAATCGCCCAAAGTTGACTCTTCGCCTTCTTCTCCATCACGGCCAATTCCTGCATCCAATGAAGTAATATCTTGCTTAATTTTTTGGATATACTCAACTTTTTCAACATCCATATCCATCTCTTTAGCTAGCTCTTCATTGGTTGGTTCGCGATTAAGTTCTTGTGTTAATCGGCGAGAAGTTCGCATAAGTTTATTGATTGTTTCAACCATGTGGACAGGAATTCGAATAGTTCGCGCTTGATCGGCGATAGCACGAGTAATCGCCTGCCGAATCCACCAAGTTGCGTAAGTTGAGAACTTGAAACCTTTGCTTGGATCAAATTTATCTACGGCACGAAGAAGACCAGTGTTTCCTTCTTGAATTAAATCAAGTAGGTCCAACCCACGGCCAGAGTATCGTTTTGCAATCGAAACCACAAGGCGCATATTAGCTTCCGCCATTTTATCTTTTGCCTTTTGGTCACCTTCCATCGCTTTTTTGGCAAGTTCAGTTTCTTTTTCAAGTGAAAGGAGTGGAATTTTACCAATCTCACGCAAATACATCCGAACGCTATCATCTGTTATATCATCAGAATACGAACTATTTATTAGATCTTCGTCTGCTATATTTTCTTCGTCTTCATTTGTAAGATCTTCAAAATCCGGCTCAAATTCATCAAGAGATACCGTTGCATCAACAACACCATCTTCGTTTAAGATTTCTTCTGGAAGTTCCTTCTTGCTTTTACCTTTTGCCACTATTTAGCTCCTTATTTAGTTCAATAATCTTACTTAAAATCTTCGTTTTTAAATTTTCATCACCCTGAATTTCAGCATTTTCAAGTTCGGCTTGAAGATTCTCTTTTTGTGTTCGCAAATTTTCAGTTTTAACTTTCTGAATCAAACGCTTCATTTCATCGGTTGCACTTTCTTTAATATTTCCGAGCCGTTCGTCAGCTTTTAATAGTAGTATTTTAACATATTCATCAAAGCTTTTCAATAGCTCCATATCTTCAGATTTCAATATTTCTAGAATTTTATTCCGCTGTTCGCCGTGTAGAGAATTCTCTTTTAAATCACTCAACATTTTAGCGAGCCGAGGCTCCTTAATTGCAAGCGCAAGCAAATCATCTTCGTACAAAAAATCGTCAACAAATTTCTTATCTGTTTTTTCAATTTTTACCCGTTTTTTGGTTTTTTCAGGCTTCTTTTCTTCACCAATCTTATTAAGCAATGTCGCTTTCGAAACACCAATTCTTTTCGAAATCTCATTAATATAAAAATCTTTTTCCACAGGATCATTTAAGTTTTCCACAAGTTTAAGTGCAATTGTGGAAAAGTCTTTTTTACCCTTCGCAGTTGAAATATCTAGCCTCTTTTGATATTGATCAAAGACCCACTCCATTGCTGGCTGCGGATTCGCAATTGATTTTCTCCATAATTCTATATCTTTTTGAATTAATTCATCCGGATCTTTTGCTTGGCCCGCAGATTGATCTAATGTAATAATTGAAAGTTCGACCCCAGCTTGTTGCCCCAAAGAAATTGCCCGTTCGGTAGCGTTGATTCCAGCCTGATCACTATCAAAACAGAGACGAATGTCGTTTGAAAATCGACTAAGCGCCTTGAGGTGATTCACTGTCATAGCCGTTCCAGCCGTGGCGACCACATTCCTTACATCCACTTGATGGCTCGAAATCACATCCATATTTCCTTCAACAACTACTGCAAAACCAGTTTTTCGAATTTCATTTTTAGCTTGCGAAAGTCCAAAAATATTCGAAGACTTATCATAAAGCAGAGTTTGTGGTGTATTCAAATATTTGGGAGCATTTGGTTCGTCATCTATAATCCTGCCGGTAAACCCAACCGGCTCGCCACTAGCATCTTTTAATGTGATCACCATTCGGTTTCGAAAAATATCACCACCAAACCTATTTAATAACCCCGCATCACGAATATCATTCAACGAAAAACCTTTTTTAAGCAAAAAGCTTGTTAATATTTTTTGGCCGTTTGGCGCATAACCTACTTTAAAATCTTGCACAATTTCTTTCGAAAGTTTGCGTTTTTTAAAAACATAGCTCAAAGCTTTTTTGTCACGAATCAACATATGCTGATAAAAATTGGAGCTTATTTGTAGAATTTTTCGAAGGCGTTCTTTCTTTTCGGCAATTTCTTTAGAGCATTTCGAGTTAAAAGTTTCAATTTCGACACCCGCTTTTCGAGCCAAAAATTCTAATGCTTCACGAAAATTCATTCCCTCGACTTCCATGATAAAACCAAAAATATCACCGCCTTTTCCAGATGAAAAATCGTGCCAAATTTGCTTATCCGGACTAACAATAAAACTCGGAGTTCGCTCATTCGTCCAGGGACTAAGCGCCTTAAAATTGCGCCCCGTTCGCTTGAGCTCAAGATATTCGCCAGCTAAATCTTCAATACTTATTCGCGATTTAATTTCTTCTCTGGCATCGTTCATGTTTATATTATACCACGGGTCGAAAAAATATTCTAAAAAATGCTATTTCTTGATTTGCTAAAATTAAAGTGCTAAAATGAAAATTAGAAAAGGAAAAAATAAAATGGAAACAATCGAAAAACTTACAGCCGAAATTATGGCCGATCCACAGAATTCTAACTACACAAAACAAGGAATTAAACCGCTTTTTACAATTCCAAAAACTGCACGCATTAACATTGTTGGCCAAGCGCCAGGAATACGCGCTCAAGAATCAGGGTTATATTGGAACGACCCAAGTGGTGATAATCTTCGAGAATGGCTTGGCGTAAGTAAGGAACAGTTTTATAATTCGGGGTTATTTGCTATTGTTCCAATGGATTTTTATTTCCCTGGCCACGGAAAATCGGGCGATCTACCGCCAAGGAAAGGTTTTGCTGAAAAGTGGCACAAGCGAGTTCTTGCTCTCGCTCCAGACATAGAATTAACAATTTTAATTGGCAATTACGCACAGCATTACTATCTTAATCAAAAACCGTCTGATAAACTAACTGAAACCGTTAAAAATTACAAATCTTATCTTCCGGAATATTTTCCACTCGTTCATCCTTCGCCTCGCAATAATATTTGGCAAGCAAAAAACCCTTGGTTTAAAGACGAAGTAATTCCAGATTTACAAAAAATAATTCAAGAAATTATCAACAAATAAAAATAAGCCGCCTTTTTTCGAAAAAGCGGCTTTTAGAATATTTTACTTCTTGTAGTTCTCAAGTTGTTTCGAAGATTCTTCAAGATTTTTCTCAATCTTTGCATACATTTTTTTCTGTACAGAACCTGCTGTCTTTTTATGACGAACAATCAAGTTTTTAACACGAACTAACTGATAAGCCATTTCACGAGAATAAACTTCGTCAATCGTAGCATTCAAAAACGCATCATCAAGAGTTGTATCAAGTTTATTGAAGTCAGTTTCAGTTTGTTGATAAATCTCTGATTTCTTTTTTGAATCACCGCGCGGAACATCAATTTTCTTACTCTTCATGTATTCTGTTAAGATTTGCTCATCGGAACTGAGTGAAATATTGATTCCGGCATTAACGGCTGCTAAGTCTGAACTTTTAATTTTCTTTTGATACGTCCCGGTAATCTCTTTAAGTTTCACAACGTTATAGTAAGCCCGAAGAACTTTTTGCGTAGAGTCATCGCTTTTTCCAGCAGTTGCAATAATGAAGATTGCAAAGAATAGCGCAATTGCAAGTGCGGACGCAACTAAAATCTTACCTTTTGTCCAAAACGGAACAGCCTTTTTAGGCGAAATTTTATTCAAATATTCAACAGTATACGGATTCTCGGACGCAGAGCTGCCAGTGTAGTTTTGATTAGGCATCAAATTTGGGGCAGTTGACGGACTTTGTACCGGCTGCTGTGGATATTGAGGTTGGTTTTGATATCCATTTGGATATTGTGGGTAATTTTGTTGAGCACCATAGTTTTGATACTGAGCACCAAACTGCTGCTGATTTTGCTCAGCAGGAAATTGCCCATTTTGAGTAAACTCATTTGGATATCCACCATAGTTTTGTTGTTGTGGATACTGATTTTGAGGAAAATTATTCGGTTGAACACCATAATTTTGGTCGTTCTGATTCCAGTCTTGATTTGGTTTCATATTACTTATGATTATACCAAATTTATATTTTTTTCGCAAATGAAAAAGGCCTCCTTCGAGGCCGAGAAGATTTTTTACCACCGATCATCCGCATAACGCAGATCTTCTCGATGCATAACGCAAGCTGTGCTTTCGCTGAATGTACCGAAATAGGTAGATTGCTCTTGCCATGCTGGCTCACTTACGCCGCCATCTCTGTTGGCGTCAACAGCAGCCCATCCAGGCCATGCAGATCCACGTCCGTTGTTTCTGTTTCCATCAACAGCAAAGCCACTAGGACAAACACACTGTTGTGCAAAATGCCCATTTGGGTTATTGTTAGCTCTGTTATGAGTAGAAACCTTTAGCCCACTCTTTGTTTCGCTATATGCTGTGTGGTGGTCAATAATTCTTCTTGTCATATTCATATAAGGTACCACGTTTAAAGCCCGCACGGCTATAATTTCCCCAAAAAGAGGTAACTACTATATTACCACATAAATATATTTTTGTCAATAGTAGCTATTCACAAGCTAATCGATAACTTAGTCGCAGTAAGTCGCAAAGCTCATCGGCCGCAACTTGCCCTTGCCCAATAATCAAATTCCAATCACGCTCGTTCATTAATTTAGAAGGGACCACGCTCTCCTTTTCACGCAAAATTCGCGCCAATTGTGCACCAGTTTTCATTTCAACGTTTAATGGTTTTGAGCCATCATGGATAATTGCAAAAATTGCTTTCGAATCTTCACTTTCTGCAATTTTCGAAAGAATCTTTTCACCAGTCTCACGCTCAAAATCACCAAGCTCCCCAGCCATTTTTTCTTGCCAAATTTTTTCTAATTTATCGAAATTAACTTCAAAAATTTCAAGCTTATTTTCTTCATCTTTTCGAACTTCTGCCGCGTCAAAAGTTAACAAAAAATCTCTAATTTCATCTTGATTCATTATTTTTTCACCTTTTTTAAATAAAATTTCAACTCTTCAATCGAACCGCGAATATCATCCAACGCACGGTGATTTTCGGGCTTGGCAAAAACCCGTTTAAACTTGGCGCCCATCACAACCTTCCACGCCGAAACATCCAGCATTCGATAATG
>JABZJO010000024.1:0-7139 GCA_015257755.1 Candidatus Nanogingivalaceae bacterium | reverse complement strand
GTCCAAAGATTTTTTCACAAAACAAACCATCACGCTCAGGTTTTTGAGTTCGATAATTAATTGTTTCTGGCTTTGTTACTTCGCCGTAAGACCAGCCCAAAATATCTTCTGGGCTAGCAACTGCGAGGCGAACTGCGTCAAAATCAGCAATTTGGTTCGTATTCACCACTTTCGCCATTTACGCTTCCTCCTTATTTTCTTCAATTTCATCAATATCTTGGATGTTCATGTTATCTTCGAACTCACCATCAGATTCATCTCGAACAGTTTCGATGTTTTCATCTTCTTCGAAAGTTGAATTTTCACCATCCTTATTTCGTTCTGCAAGAATTTCATCAGCATCAACGCTTGAAGCGTGTCGATCTAGCAAATCAACCCGAAGACCAAGGCCTTGAAGCTCTTTTACGAGAACGTTGAATGATTCTGGTAATTTTGGACCAACAATCTCGCTGTGCTTAATGATACTTTCATAAGCTTTCGAACGACCAACAACATCGTCAGACTTAATTGTGAGCATTTCTTGGAGCATATTGGCGGCACCATAAGCTTCAAGCGCCCAAACTTCCATTTCTCCAAATCGCTGACCACCGTTTTGAGCTTTACCGCCCAAAGGCTGTTGTGTCACCATTGTGTATGGGCCAGTTGATCGGGCGTGAATCTTGTCTGCAACCAAGTGGTGAAGTTTGATCATGTGCATAAATCCAACAGTTGTGCGTTGTTCAAACGGTTCACCAGTTCGACCATCAAACAATTGAACTTTTCCATCACGAGCAACACCAGCAGCTTCAAGTTCATCACTCAAAGTTTCAGCATCAACACCATCATATGAAGGAGTTGCAACTCGATATCCTTGAGTTTTTGCGGCCATTCCAAGGTGAACTTCGAAAAGCTGACCAAGGTTCATACGTGAAGGCACACCAAGTGGCGACAAAATAACATCAATTGGAGTTCCGTCTTCCATGAATGGCATGTCGGCTTCTGGTAAGATTTTCGCAACAACACCTTTGTTTCCGTGTCGTCCAGCCATCTTGTCTCCAACCATAATTTTTCGAGCTTCAGCAACGAAGATCTGAATTTGTTGAAGAACACCCGCACGCATTTCGTGTCCATTTTCTCGAGAGAAGATTTTTACACCGATAACTTTTCCTGAACCAGTATTTTTCATGCGAGTTGATGTATCACGAACATCTTTTGCTTTTTCACCGAAGATAGCACGCAAAAGTCGCTCTTCGCTTGAAAGTTCTTGCTCACCTTTTGGAGTAATCTTTCCAACAAGTACATCACCTGGTTTAACTTCTGAACCAATTTGAACAATTCCGTTTTCATCCAAGTGTCGCAAGCTGTATTCACTAGCGTTTGGAATATCACGAGTTACAACCTCTGGTCCAAGTTTAGTTTCTCGAACTTCAACCATGTAATCTTTAATATTGATATTTGTAAGCGTATCTGCTTTAACAAGACGATCAGAAATAATCACAGCGTCGTCCATATTGAAACCACCCCAAGACATAAATGCTACGCGAAGATCACGACCAAGTGCAATTTCTCCATTTTTAATACTTGCACCTTCAACTAAAATATCACCTTTTTTAACTTTTTGACCGCGTGAAACTACAACTTTCTGGTTATAGCATCGATCGTCAGCAGTCTTTTGGAAATGTTTTAGTTCATATTTAACAACACCAGTTGAATACTTAACTTCAACAGCAACAGCATCAGCACGAACAACCTCACCATCATCTTCAGCAACAATAATTTGGCTTAGATTTCGAGCAATATCAGCTTCAACACCGGTTCCTACGGTTGGAGCTTCAGTCCAAAGAAGTGGTACAGCCTGTTTCTGCATGGCTGAACCTGTTAATGCACGGTCAATTCGGTCGCGCTCTGCAAAAGGAATCAACGAAGCCGCAGCACCAAGAACTTGTCGATGAACCGCATCCATAAATGTAACTTCGCTAGCATTAACCTGTGATGGAATAAGATTTTTTCGGGCTGAAACTTGTGCTTCAACAAAGCTTCCATCTTCATTCAATTTCGAACCGGCGTCGGCGATAATTTCACGCATTTCGTGATCTGCATCAAGATATACAACTTCATTTGTGACTTTTCCATCTTTAACACGAAGATATGGAGCTTCAATAAAGCCATATTCGTTAATTCGGGCAAATGTTGCAAGGTTTGTCACAAGACCAACGTTTCCACCTTCTGGTGTTTCCACAAGACAAATTCGTCCGTAGTGAGTTGGGTGGCTGTCACGAACTTCAAGACCGGCACGATCCCGAGTCACACCTCCAGGACCCATTGAACTCAAACGACGTTTGTGTGAAAGTTCTGAAAGTGGGTTAGTTTCATCCATAACCTGCGCAAGCTGTGAACCGGCAAAGAATTCACGCACTGCAGCAACAACTGGTCGGGCGTTAACCAATTGTCCAGGAGTTACAGTTTCGATATCTGTCATAGACATTCTGTCCATTGCGTTCCGTTGCATTCGAAGCATACCAACACGGAATTGTCGAGCAACAAGCTCACCAACCAATTTTACTCGACGGTTATCAAGACTATCGATATCATCAACTTCACCTTGAGTATTGTTTAGGCGGATAATTTCTTTAATAATCTCGAAAAGATCTTCCATCTGGAAAGAGTGATTTTCAGCTGTGTTTGGAGTTTCAAGATTTAATCGTTTATTAATCTTATAACGTCCAACACGACCGTAATCAAATCGTTTAAAATCAAAGAACATTCGCTCAATCATATTTCGAGCGTTCTCAATAGTCGCCAAATCTCCTGGGCGAAGACGACGATAAACTTCAATTAAAGCAGTTGATGGGCTTGAAGTTTGATCTTTTTCAAGAGTTGAATCGATAAATTTAATATCACCAGTATCAACATCTGCAAAAGTGTTTCGAATTTCAGCATTTGTCATACGACCAAGTGCGCGCAAGAAAGTTGTAACTGGAAGTTTTCGACGACGGTCGATTTTTACATAAATTACACCTTTATTGTCTGTTTCAAACTCTAGCCATGCGCCACGAACTGGGATGACTTTTGCACCATAATAATTCTTTCCATCATTTCCAGTTTCAGCGTTAAAGTAAACACCTTCGGAACGAATCAACTGAGAAACAATCACACGCTCAGTTCCGTTAATGATAAAAGTACCTTGATCGGTCATCCAAGGATAATCACCAAGATAGATTTCTTGCTCTTTAACCTCACCAGTAACCTTGTTTGTAAGTTCAACTTGAACATGAAGTGGAGCTTCGAAAGTTAAATTGTTCTCTTTTGCAAAATCTTTTGTAGTTTTTGGATCTTGAAAATTATAGCTTTTAAAACGCAAAGCTAATTTTTGACCGGTATAATCATCGATCGGGTTAATTTCTTCAAAGATCTCACTCAAACCATTATCGACAAAATCCTTCCAAGATTCTTTTTGGTGAGCGATTAAATCTGGGGTTTCAAGAACGACGTCTTCTTTAGAAAAGAAAGCGCGCCCTACAGCATTAAAGTGCTTTTTTGCCATTTTTCTCCTCGCATTTAAAGTGTTATTAGAATCGGCCCGAAGATTCCCCGTCTATGACTTTCGAAATTTTGCCATCAATTTCGAAGTATTTTTTCCCACAGACACACTACTTCTTGTAGTCCATTTTAACATATTTATCAAAAAAAATCAATAAAAAAACCACTTAAAAAGTGGTTATACAAATTACATTCGAGGTACTAAGGAGGCTGTTTCCTCTACTTTTAGAGTTGCTTGCTCTCCTTCAATAATTTCTCGATTTTTCTTTTCGCTAATCACTTTAGTATTAGCATGCTTAATTATTTCAGTTATTTTTTTCACTGTCACTGTCATAATTTCACCCCCTACATTTTTTTGCTCGAAAGCTTAAATATTCTACACCCTTTTCAATAAAAAGTCAACCCTTATTGATTTTTTATTGAATTTATGGTATTATATAGGTGTTAAATAATTTTTTATGCACCTTAAAATTTTGCTTTTAGCTGTTTTTTTGAGTGCATTAGAAGGACTTAAAATGAAGAAAAAATATTTCTTTTTAGTGCTCTTCGTAGCGCTATTTTCGTTTTCAGCATACCCTGCAAGCAAAGCTTTTGCGCAAGAGCACAAAAACACCGTTGATCAGGTTAGCTTCAAAGACTATTTCGAAAAAGGTAAATCTTTCTCGAAAGATAAGTGGGGCAAATTTAAAAAAAGCAGAGATGAATATTTCGCTGAGCCATTTGAAGCAAAAGGGTTAACCTTTACAGACACAAATGGTCAAAAAATTGATAAAGTATACTTTTCAATCTCAACGAAATTAAGAATTCACCCGTTGATTAAGCTTGTAGACGAAGATGGAAAAGATATCACAAATTGCGCCTACGATGCGCAAAGCACAGGATCTGAATTCAGATTCATTGATGTTATTGGCCGCTCTCGTGCGGAAACTCCTTATGCTGCAGGCGTAAATATTTTATTGCCAAGTGGGCAATATTATGTTTTGGCGCAGCGTATCCCTAAGGGTGGAGATAATTCAGAAGAACAAATTTGGCCTGTCCCTGTTTCAAAAACAGAATGGAATCGGCTAAAAGCTCTAAAAAAATCCGCCATTGGCGAAAAAGTTACACCAATTGACGGATATAGCTATTAATAGTCTCGTTCGCGAGGCTATTTTTCTTGTTTAATTATTTTATCAACCAAACCGTACTCAACAGCTTCTTCAGCGCTCATCCAATAATCTCGCTCCATATCATTTTTAAGCTTTTCGAAATCTTGACCAGTGTTTTTCGAAAGAATTTTTGCAAGTTTTTCTTTTAAAAGGAGTCCTTCGCGCAAATCAATTTCTTGATCGGTGATTTTTCCGCGCGTACCACTTGAAGGCTGGTGAATCATCACCCGAGCGTTTGGTAGCACCGCACGCTTACCTTTTGCGCCCGCCGAAAGCAAAAAAGCACCCATTGAAGCCTGCAAGCCAATCCCTATTGTCTGAACATCCGGCTTAATAAAATTCATCGTGTCATAAATCGCCAAACCATCGTACACACTTCCGCCCGGACTATTTATATAAAGCTTAATATCTTCATCTGGATTTTCATATGCTAAATGAAGAAGTTGCGCCACTACAACATTTGCCGTATGCGAATTTACCTCTTCACCCAAAAAAATCACACGCTCATTTAAAAGCCGCGAATAAATATCAAACGCACGCTCACCTCTATTTGTTTCTTCAACAACGGTTGGCACTAAATAGCTTTTTAAATTATCTTTCATATTTCTCCTTATTCTTTCGAAATTTCAATCTTAATTTCACCCTTCCGCATAGTCGCAATAAATTGCGTTCCTTCTGGTGGATTTTTATCTAAGATTTCTTCAGCCAAAGGGTATTCAAGCAAATCCTCAATTGTTCGTCGAAGCGGTCTTACGCCATTTTTACTATCATAACCCTTTTCAATAATCCTATCTTTAACAGCTTTTCGAACCTTTAGATTCAAACCTTTTCTCAACAAACGATTATTTAAATCAGCTAGAAGTAATTCAAAGATTTGACCAATTTCCTTTTTCGAAAGCGGCTTGAATGTAATTATTCCATCAAAACGATTTAAAAGTTCAGGTTTTAAGAATTTCGAAAGTGCTTTTTTGGTTAATTTCTTGTTTTTAGCGTGGCTTTTTTCTAACGAATTTTCCGCTTCAAAACCGAGTGAATTTTCACGCATAATTTCATTCGCACCAAGATTGCTTGTTAAAATAATCACCGTATTTTTAAATGAAACCTTTCGGCCTTGCGAATCCGTCAATTCACCATCTTCTAAAAGCTGTAAAAGCAAGTTAAAAACATCAGGGTGTGCTTTCTCAATCTCATCAAAAAGCACTACAGAATATGGCTGTCGGCGAATTTTTTCGGTTAAAGTTCCACCCTCTCCGTAGCCAACATAGCCAGCAGGCGCGCCTAAAAGCTGCGAAGTTTTATGCTTTTCGCCAAACTCGCTCATATCGATTTTAATCAATGATTTCGAACCGCCAAAAACTTCCTCGGCAAGCTGGCGCGAAAGTTCAGTTTTTCCAACACCACTTGGACCAAGAAAAATAAACGAACCAATTGGGCGATTTTCATCCGATAGCCCAGATTTATTGCGCCGAATTGCTTTCGAAATTTGCTCAATCGCCTCACTTTGACCAATCACCTTTTTCGAAAGATGCTTTTCGAGATTTTTTAGGACTTTTGCTTGATTTTTCGAAATCTTCCGCACGGGAATATTTGTTTTAAGTGAAATTGCCTTCGCAACCAAATCACTTGTTAAGATCATTTTTTTCGTTTTACTGCGTCTCTTTTTCTCTTCGGTAATCTTTTTTTCAAGCTGCAAAATTCGTGATTCATAAATTGGAACCAAATCTTTTTCACTAAATTCAGCTATCATTTTCTTCTTTTTTAGTTCGTCAATTTCATGCAAATAATTGACAATTTTATTCGAATGTAGAGAATTTTTGCTTACAAGCAACGCACTAGCTTCATCTAAAGTATCGATCGCTTTATCTGGCATTTGGCGATCAAAAACATACCGCGCGCTCATATCGACAATTTCGCTTAAAATTTCATCAGAAATCACAACGCCATGATATTTTTCATATTTTTCGCGCAAACCTTTGAGAATTTCAAGCGTATCTTTTAGGCTTGGTTCATCAACTAGAATAGATTGAAAACGTCGAGTTAACGCAGAATCCTTTTCTATTGTTTTCTTGTATTCATCAAAAGTTGTCGCACCAATTAACTTAATTCTACCTCGAGCAAGCGCCGGCTTTAAAATATTTGCCGCATCCATTGCGCCATCCGCCGAACCAGTTCCTGTCAACAAGTGTATTTCATCGATAAATGCGATAATTTCTTGATGTTTTTCAAGCGCACTAATTACATTTTTCAAACGCTCCTCAAACTGGCCTCGGAATTTCGTACCAGCCAACATTCCCGCAAGATCAATTTCGAAAATCTTTTTATTTACTAACTGATGTGGAACTTTTCCGCTCGCAATTTTTTGTGCCAAAAGTTCAACTACTGCCGTTTTTCCAACACCCGCCTCGCCAATCAAAACTGGATTCGATTTTGTGCGCCTTAATAAAATTGTAATTAATCGTTGCACTTCAATTT
>JABZJO010000023.1:0-7172 GCA_015257755.1 Candidatus Nanogingivalaceae bacterium | reverse complement strand
AGCAAATTCTAGTTAAATGGTGTGAAGAAACCTTTGGTGATATTTCTTTAAAAGAGTTAAATTTATTAACTGAAGCTATTGAAATAATTTCAAATAAGGCAAACGAAAAGTAGCCTTAAAATACATAGGCTTTGTTTTAAAAACTATAATTGACTTTTTGGGTTGAATTTGGTAAAATTAAAACATTGGCCTCATCGTCTAACGGTTAGGACATCAGGTTCTCATCCTGGCAATCGGGGTTCGATTCCCCGTGAGGTCACCAATTTTTTAAGATATTTAGTCTGTTTCGGTAACGAGCAGACTTTTAAAATAGCCTTACAGAGTGCAGTTCCGTAAGGCTATTTTTTACATATTTAGAAAAATTTTATCACAGCAAGTAATGAGTTCACGTAAGATTTCGTCATATTTCTCATAAACTCGAAAACCTGCCGCATAAGCATGTCCACCACCACCAAAATAACCTGCAATATCCGCAGCGATTGGTGAATTTGTCCGAACTTTTCCAGTGAGTTTTCCGTCCGGGTAGGTTTTTATTGCCACGCAAGCTTCTACGCCCTCGACCATTCGCATTTCATCGATAACCAAAACGCTAGGGTTATATTTATCAGAATACTCTTTAATTTCTTCCCAAGGGATATGAACTACTGCCAATTTTCCATCAAAAAAGTATTCAATTCGCTGAATCAACCGTCCTTTATATTCTAAAATTTCAGGAGCTTTTTTGGATAATTCGCGACGTGATTCTTCTAATTTAGCAGAACTTGCACCGAGTTTTGTTAGTTCTCCGGCAACTTCAAAAGTTCGAGCTGAAGTGTTACTTGTTGAAAGCCCTAGAGTGTCGCTGAAAATTGCACCTAAAATATCTTGTGCAGCGGTTTGGTTTATTTTCCAATTAAGAGCGTTTGCGATTTCAAAAATAACCTCTCCAGCTGAGCTTGCTTCTTCTAGAACCAGTTCATGTTCGAATGTTATATCGGGCGTCGCATCGGTGTGGTGATCGATCACTAAAACCGGAGTTTTTTCGAGTAGATTTTTATAAAGAGGATCTTCGACTATTTTTGAAAGCAATGTGTTGCTTGTAGTGTCAACAATTATGAAAAGATCAAATTTTTCATAAATCGAACCTTCTATTCTATCCCAACCGCTAAAATATCGTAAATATTTTGGAATATCTACAGGACAGAAAAGTTTAACACTTTTTCCAAGATCGCTCAAAATTTCTTCTAAAGCTAAAGCTGAGCCTAAACTATCACCGTCTGGATTTTCGGCTTGAATTACGCAAATTTTTTGTGAATTAGCTATTAATTTCCTTGCGTTTTCGAATTTCACTAAATCTCCTTTCTTCCTTCGAGTGCATGACTTAAGGTTATCTGATCGGCATATTCCAAATCGACACCAACAGGCAAGCCGCGAGCGAGGCGTGAGATTATTAGATTTTCGAATCCTTTTTCGCGCAAATAATTTTGAATATAAAGCGCAGTACTTTCACCTTCAACGCTTGCATTTGTAGCGATAATAATCTCCTCAACGCTATCGTTTGAAATTCTTTCCGCGAGTTCGTGAATGTGCAGCTGATCGGGCGTGATTCCATTAATGGGTGAAATCACACCGCCTAAAACATGATATGTTCCATTAAAATGTTTGGTTTTTTCGAGCGCAATAATATCAAGAGGCTCCTCAACGACAGCCACAAGTTTTTTATTACGAGCTTCATCGGTATATAATGAAGAGAATTCTTCATCCTTTGAAATTAAAGCAAAAGTTTTTGGGCAAGTTTTTACATTTTTATGTAACCCTAAAAGACTCTCGGCAATTTTTTCGCTTACTAGGGCGTTGTTTTTCAACAAATAATAAGCGTACCGCTCGGCAGTGCGCGATCCAACACCAGGAAGTTTTTCGAGATTTTCAATTGTTTCAATTAGAGCTTTTGGTAAAACTTGCGACATTTTTCCCTTTCGAAGAAAATTAAAGTCCTAGGTTTCCTAGCCCACCCATCAAAGGTTGCATTTTTTCTGCTGCTGCTTTTTGTGCTTCTTCGAGACCGTCACGAATTGCAATTTGAATCCAATGCTCAAGCTCTTCGATATCATCAAAATCGATTAATTCAGGGTCTAATTTTACACTTTTAACTTTTAATTCCCCTGTAAATTGAATTACGACTGCGCCCTCCCCAGCTTCAACTTCAATAATCTCTTTTTTAAGTTCTTTTTGTGCTTTTTGAAGTTCGCGCACCATTTTCATTTGGTCTTTAATTCCTGCCATAAAATCTCCTTTAAAATAAAACTTAATACTCTTTTAATTCTATCAAAAAAACGGTTTAAAATCAACTACGCGTTAAAACATAAAAACGATCAGAATTATCTTTACGGTTTGAAACCAAAATCTTTTTTACGTGGTATTTGTCTGAAATGTTTGTAGTTTTATAGGCTTCTTTCGAAGCTACGATTTCAGTATCTTCGGCCGTATCTTTAACTTTAGCTTTACCCTGCCTCTCAAGAACTTTATAAAAATCTTCTTCATTTTTCGAGACTACCAAAATTCGGTTTGAATCAGTTTTTGTTAGAAGGATGTCTAGATCCTGGTTGAAAGCTGAAAGGATTTGTGGTGAATATTGGTAACTTAAAGCGAAAACCGAGAGGTTTGTGATTAATAGATTAAAGACAAAAATTGAAGTTGGAATTAAACCAAAGAAACGTGCATAAGGGTTCTTCGGGAATAGTGCGTACCAAGTATCAATTAATCCCTGAAGTCCAGTAATCGTTAAGATTAATATAGGGGTAAATAAAATAGTAATAGTTGCGGTATTTGTTAAGCAAACAAAGGCTAGGATTATTGTCCATATACTAATTAGATAGCTTCTTGCAGAGTGTCGAGCTGTCAATGCAAAATAGAGTCCGATTAGGATTAAGATTGCTGTTGCTGGATTTACTACTGGAGAAAGCATTCCGTTGCTAATTGGGTTTGAAAATCCAATTAGTGATAGGCCAAGATTTTTAATGTTTTCAAAAAAATCTAGCTTATTAGGTATTCCAAAGATGATCTTTAGTATCGAAAGATCTTTAAGGATTGAAAATAGTAGCGGTGTTGTAATTATTAAGAAGAGCGAAACACCTAAAATCTTCTGCGATTTCGGTGTTCTTTTTATTGTAAAACGTAGGTGCGGATGTGTTAAAACCGTAATTAAAAACGCTAAAACAATATAAGAACTTAGAGGTGTATAAAAACTCAAACCCAAAATCGTAATCAGAATAAAAATTTGGCGTTTTTTTGGGGTTTCTAGGAATTTCATTCCACTCCATATGAGTAAAATTGGGTAAAAAATATAAAGTATCTCGCTTGTACCATTTTGGGCGATAAAGAAAAATTGGCTAGATGTAATTGCGATAATCGAAGCTAGGATTGATGCGCGTTTCGAAAACCACATTCCTGAAATTTTAGTTATGAAGACAAGTGAAAGTAGCGAAATTATAATTGATGGTAATTTGATCGAAAAATTACTTAAGCCAAAAATATCGATACTGATTTTTTGTAGGAGACGATACGGTAAGTCTATAATATTTTTTGAAAAAATATTTGAGAAATCTAAATTTACTGCACTTTTTGTGTTTTCAATTTCACCTGCAGTTAAGCCGTTTGGTGTAATAAATAAAGTGTAAATAATTATAGCTAAATAGCCGAGAGATAAAATTCCGATTCCAATTTGGTAACGAAATTTATAAATCCAAAAATCACTAATTTTTAATTTTTTCATTCCCTTGATTATACCATATTTAATTTTATAAATCTACTTTAAGCTCCATTTTTCGCCGCCATTATTTAATACTAACCCTTCGAGCTCAAGCATTGTGATTGCTTGATTAAATTCGCTAGCAGAAAGCTTCGTTTGTTTAATAATTGAATCACTCGAAGTCGTACCGTTTTTTGAAAGAAATTCTAAAATTACATTCTCCTCACGGGTGTCGCCTTTGAAAAGTTGTGTTTGTTTTTCGAATCGGTCAGGGATTAGAAAATCAAGTAGATCTTCTACTGAAGTTAACGGGTTGGCGCCATTTTTAATCAACTGGTTACATCCCGCAGAGAGTGGTGATGTTATATTTCCTGGAACAGCAAATATTTCTTTACCTTGATCTAATGCGTGGTTGGCGGTCGATAATGTCCCGCTTCTGGATGCAGCTTCAATAATAACAACAGCATCCGCAAGACCGGATACTATTCGATTTCGTGCTAAAAACTGCCATGGTCTAGCTGGTGTATTGTTTGGGTATTCGCTTAATATCGCTCCATTTGTTTGAAGGATTTTTTGGCCCAAGTCTTCATGAGAACGAGGGTAGATTTTATCAACACCATTCGCAAGAACAGCGATAGTTTTTCCTCCAGAGTCGATCGCAGCTCTATGGGCGATAGAATCAATGCCTAGAGCTAAACCACTAACAACTACGATACCATTTTTTGCACACTCGCTTGCAATTTTTGTAGCAATTTCGCGTCCGTATGCGCTTGGTTTGCGCGTTCCGACAATTGCCACAGTTTTTACTCTTTTTGCGGGTAGTTTACCGCGTATAAAAAGCTTTTTTGGAGGGTCTGGTATGTGTGGCAGATCTCTTAAATAATTATAGTCTGAAAGGTTTATTTGAAATATTTCCATAAAATTATAAAATAGTGTTGACATGAAACATAATTTATGATAATATATAAAGGATTGATAAAATATTTTAAAAATTTGTCAATGAAACTTCTATCTATTCGTTATAGTGTGCAATATATATCTGAATAATTCTTTACCCCTCCTTTTTTAAAATAAGAATCTTGATATTGCACATAATAACCTCTTTGACCGGCGAACCCTATGGTGAATTTTGGTGGGTTTTCAGCTTCGATTTTTTCGAGCCTTAGCGGGTGCGTCGAAGAGATAAAAAACCGTCTAAGCGATGCCCACCCGTGCTTAGGCGGTTTTTTATGTTATAATATTAAAATATCTATTACTTTTGTCAATGTGCTTAAGGTTAATAATTAACACACCTATTTTAACATAAGCGATTATATTTAACAAGTTTTCGAAAAAATAAATAAATTAAAAATCGTGCGACCTCGCAATAGTTTCGCACGATTTTTAACTAATATAAATCTCTCAAATTTTTTAGAATGAAGCCTCTACCGCTGCCCAAGTGGTGTCGGTGTTGTCTTCTGGGATGATGATTGTGACCTGGTCGCCAACTTGAAGGCGGAAATAAGTCACGCTTGCAAGCAGAATTTTATATTCATTTCCACCCGCTTCAACGAAGAACGAACCATCGTGATTGATGAGCGTTCCAATAATTTGTTTTCGCGGAACCGGACCAATTTGCTTATAAATAAACCCACCATCTTCATTAATTGTAAGCTTCAGAATATCGCCCTCCACAAGCTTTGATTTCGAAGCATAATTCGCTGGAACTGGGTAATTTTTACCATCTGGACCAATCATAGTTTGACCATCGAAAACACCTTCAATAACTTTGCCATGAGGGCTTTCGATGATGGAATTACTTGGAGCTGTCACGGTGTTATCTTCACCGCTAATGCTTATTAGTAATTCTTTGGCTGCAGCAAGATTAGTTTCCGCTTCTTGAATCAAGCTTTTTAGCCGTTTTACTTGTTTTTCTGGTAATTCAGACATATTCCTCGCATTTTCCTTGTCTGTTTTCTTTTGATATTATCTTTTAGATTTTAGCATGAAACACTTAAAAAGTCAATATATTTTGGTAATTTTAAGCTTTTTTTAAGTTTTCCACAATTTTTAATCTGTTAGGCGTTGAATGATGTAATTTTTACAAAAACGTTTATGCTTATTGGGCTTAAAATATTTCTTGAATGTTAATTTTAAACATGATATAATTAGGGCTATGAAAAAGCATAAACTTAATAAAGGTTTTACAATTATCGAGGTTGTGCTCGTTCTTGCGGTGGCGGGGCTGATATTTTTAATGGTATTTCTTGCTGTCCCTGCTCTTGGGCGATCTCAACGAGATACAGCAAGGAAAAATGACGCCCGTAATCTTTTGGCTGCAGTTATTCAATTTAAGACTAATAACGGTGGCAGAGCTCCCTTTAACGGCAATAATGATGCTTGGACAAAACTTAAACCTTATTGGAATAAAAGCCAATACTTAAACGATCGCCCAAACGGTCATATTGACGATTTTGGCTCCTATAATTCTGCTACAACTCAAATTGTTGCATATAGCCGGCTAGGTAGTGATTGGCATAAACCAGGTAGTTGGAATATCGTTCTTGGTACGGTTTGTGAAAAAAGCGATGGTGATGGATATTATTTAAAATATGGTGGATCTGTTCCGGCTAAGGCTATTGCTGTATTAGTAGAGCTTGAGGGTGTTCATACTAATAGTGGCTGGGGATACTGTATAGATTCAGAAAGTAATTAAAAATGGAAGAATAATTATTCTTCCATTTTAGTATTTTTGCGGTTTAGTTGGTTTCTAAGGATATCTCGTGCCCATAAAATAGTTTCGAGTTCTTCGCTATCATGCCACTCTTCCGTTCCAAAATCCAAATAATGTGCACTCGCCACTTCAACGTTATCGCTATAAATTGTCAGATGTTGATCACCCATCCCGAAATCACCATGATTAAGGTCTTGGCTTTCAATTTCATATCTTCCATCGGAATATAATTCATAGGGTTGATCATAGCCGCCACCGTCATGTGCCAAATTTGGATCATAACTATCATTCAGCTGCTCTTCATCAATGAGAGCAAGATTTGATAAATCTAAATCGGCTATAGCTTTTTTAACATTTTCTGGCGATGATTCTAATGTAAAATATTCGTTATAAGACGGTTGGTTTCGAAAACCCTTATTTGCGTTTAACGCCCATTCGGCATAAGCGTTATCTAAAAGATATTGTTGAGTTTTTGATTTGTTTAAGTTTTTTTCCATAAGATTCCTTTGATGAGATTTTATAACCTTCGCCTAAAGTCATCTCAAACTCTAGGTTAACATAATAACATAAAAACATAAAAAAGTCAATAGCGATAACATATTCTTTATAAAAAAACAAAAATCGCCCATATTTTGAGCGATTTTCGAAAATCTTAAATTAGGTCGATTGGTTTTGTATTAAAATTAAGCAAGCTCAACAGTTGCGCCAGCTTCTTCAAGTTTCTTTTTAGCT
>JABZJO010000022.1:0-7457 GCA_015257755.1 Candidatus Nanogingivalaceae bacterium | reverse complement strand
ATCTTACGCAGGAAAATGGTGTTCTTTATGGCGTTAATATGCACAATAACGGACTTGTTATTTTCGACCGTTTCACCCTTGAAAATGCAAACATGGTGGTCTTTGCGAAATCTGGTGCTGGTAAATCTTTCACTGTGAAACTTGAGGCTCTTCGAACAATGATGATGGGTGCCGAAGTTTTAATTATCGACCCAGAAAACGAATACCAAAAATTAAGTGATGCAGTTGGCGGAAGCTACATTCGCTTAAGCTTGAACTCTGACGTGCGAATTAATCCGTTCGATTTACCACACGTTATTGATGCTGAAGAAGCCGACAACGCACTTCGCGCAAACATTGTTACACTTCACGGCCTATTTCGCTTGATGCTTGGTGGAACGAGTGCGGGGCAATCAATTGGTCTTTCGCCGAGTGAAGAAGCTGATCTCGACCAAGCAATTATCGATACTTATGCGCGCGCGGGAATTACTTCTGACCCACTAACACACAATTCAACACCGCCAACAATTCACAACCTTTACGACACTTTAGTTCACATGGACGGAAGTGGCCCAAGCTTGGCACAGCGCCTTCGCAAATACACCACTGGAACATTTGCGGGAATTTTCTCACAACAATCAAACATTGATATCAATAACTCAATGGTGGTATTTAATATTCGCGACCTCGAGGATGAACTTCGCCCAGTTGCGATGTATATTGTGCTTTCGCACATTTGGAACATTGTCCGTTCGGAACAGAAAAAACGCATGCTAATCGTCGATGAGGCTTGGCAGTTAATGAAATATGACGATTCTGCGAACTTTTTGTTTAGCTTGGCAAAACGCGCCCGAAAATACTACCTTGGTCTTACTACAATCTCTCAGGACGTTGAAGACTTTATGGGTTCGAAAATGGGCCGTGCGATTGTTTCGAATAGCTCAATGCAGCTACTTCTAAAGCAATCTTCAAGCGCAGTTGATGTTTTGAGTGATGTCTTTAAATTAACCGAAGAAGAGCGCAAACGTCTTGCAAACTTCCCGGTTGGGCAAGGTCTATTCTTCGCTGGACAAAATCACGTTCATATCCAAATTATCGCCAGCGACACCGAACATCAGTTAATTTCAACAAGTCCAAATAATTCTAAGAATCGCCAGGGTGATAACTTAATGACGAACGGATATACAGATCCAAATGAATTATTCTAGTCTTGAAACATGAGCATAAACATGTTAAAATAGTTTTATAAATTTTTGAGTTTTAATTTAGGAAAAAAATGGGAGCAGCAAGAGATTTCGACCAAGATGAAAATCTTGATTTTAGCGACTTAAGCGACACAAACCAATCTGCGCTAGAAAAAGCAAAAAGTAGATGGGGAAACGCTGAAGTTATTCGCGGTAATGACGGCTATAATCCGTCAGATTTAGCGAGCGCTGAAAATTCGTCTATGGCGACAAGCTCGAATTCGGGAATTAGCGATAATGAAACTCTCGCGAAAGACGCAAACACAACTCAATCAAGTGGTTGGCGTAATAATGTTAGCGGTGGAGGAACCCATAAATCTCGAAATACAGCTTCAAAAGGTGGCGCAAAAAATCGCGCGATGTCGTTTTTTAAAGGTAAAGGTGCTTTTGCTACAACTGGTGGAATTATTGGTGGTGTTGGTGCTTTAATTTTTGCAGGAACATTTAATATGGTTTCCCTAATGTCGAACCATATCACTGAAATGATTACCGAAAAACTCAACTCAGCCTCGATAAGCATGAACAAACGAAGCGTAAAAGTTATGAAACTTAAAGTTAAGGGCGCAAACTGTACGGCAGGAATCGTTTGTCGAATGTCGCGAGTAACTAATCGAAATATTAAGAATCTACGCGAAGCTGGTTTTAAAGTTGAACTAGAGGATGGTGATGGCCTTTTTGGTCGTAAAAAAATCAAATCCTTAACCTATACCAAGGCTGGTCAAGAAATTACAATAAATAATACATCCTCAGATATTAAAAATGTTCTAACTAAAAATCCCGAAGTTCGGGAAGCTTTTAAACGTGGATACAACGGACGCTTTGCATCTTTCCTGGATAAAAAGTGGCGAAAGCTTAAGGGCTGGTTTAGCTTCAAGAAATGGAGAAAAAACAATAAAGGTAAAACCGAAGAAGAAATTGATGAGGATATGAAAAAAACCGCCAACGATCATTCGAAAGAGGAAGATGCTGAAGGAAAAAGCCGTAAGGGTGACCCTGATCCGGAGGACGGAAAAGTTGAAAAAGGAGATAAGGGCACAAGCGCGGTTAAGGATAAGCTAAAATCTAATAGTGATAAACTCAAAAAGGGATTTAAGAATGCTCGCGAAAAAACTCTTGCTGCCGCAAAAGCTGTTGAAGGGGTAGGAGAGACCCTTAACGGACCATTAAATGCAATTGATAAAATTTGTGGCGTGTATGCACTGGTAACTATGGGATGGAGTGTTGCGAAAGTAGCAAAAGTTGAAGTTTTTGCTCAGTTTGGATTATCTTTCCTTTCGATGTCTTCAAAAATTAGGTCTGGTGATGCAACTCAAGAAGAAGTCACAGCTCAAGGAAATAGCTTAATGGGAATTGCTAATAAGAAAGATTCCGACGAGAAAAAAGACAGCGAACAAAGCGATTCTAACACTTCTAGATTAAAAGAGGCTTTTGCATTTTTCGCAGATTCGGCCGAAGAGAAAAATAGCCCCGGTAAAAGTGCTACAGATTCCCAAGGGTGGCGTGCGGTAGCTTATGGTGACCGTGTTTCTAAGCTAGACGATTCCGCAAAAGATTATCAAGTTGGTATAACTGGTGCTTTAGCAAAAATAATGGATACGTTCACTAGCGGAACTCTTGGTTGGGTAGTTCGTAAGGGATGTAAGGTAGCAACATTAACCTCGGCTGTTGTTGGGGCTGCCGTAATTGCAGCTCAAATTGCTGCATGTGCCGCCTCATGGGGAGTCACTTGTACGGCTGGTTCTGTCATTAAAGCAATTGCCTGGAACGTTGCAGTTATGGCTGTAGTAGCTATCGCAATGAACGTTCTTCAGGATAAAGCAATGAACGATATATCCCTTTATGTTGCGCAAGGTTTGACCGGAACAATTCTTAACGACTCCACTAAAGGTGAAAATTTTGGTAACGCCATAATGTCGGGCTCTGCTGCCATGATGTCTAAAAACACAATGGCCGGAAGTGGTGGAGTCTTAACTAAATCGCAAGCTGTAGCATTCTATCATGAGACCGAAAGACAAATTGCCGAAAACGCTGAAGAAATTAGAAAGACTAGAAGTCCATTTGACCCAAACACTCGCCATACTTTCCTAGGTTCAATCGTAAATAATATGTTACCTTACTCAAAGCAAATATCCTCAATTGGTGGCTTCTTGCCTTCGATTATTGGTGGTGCACAAAGATCATTCGCTGCAATCACACCTGGTGCGCATGCCGCAAATGATGCAAACTTTATTGCGAATATGGACACTTGTGAAGATAAATCAATTAAAGATACCGGTGCTGCAACTGATATTTTCTGTAATGTCTATACTGGTATCGATATGAAGATCGCCGATAAAGATACAGATGAAGTTATCAACGAGCTAAAGAGTAGCGGAGATTTGAAAGAAAAAGATAGTTCTGGAGATACTGACGATATGTTAGATACAGTTGAAATGGGCCCCGAACTTAAAAAGTACGACAAATATTGTTTCAACCGCAAAAAACCAATCGGCGCATCAGAAGATGATGATGACGATAACTATGGAGCTATTTGTAATAGTGATAAAAATCCAAAAGCCAACATGTACGCATTATTCCTAACTGATGTCCGAGTTGAAGAAGGTATGAACGAAGAATTTAAGCCTGATGAAGGTGGTGGATCTGGAAGTTCAAGCTCAAGTTCGGGAGGCGTAGACCCAGATCTAGCTAAACTTAGTGGAGAATTTGTGTGGCCAGTTAAGGGTGTTAAAGTTAATGGTGACACAATTGAAGGAGTTGGACCGGATCAAGACTTCGGACCTAGATCATTCTTTGACGGATTCTCGTCAACACACTACGGAATAGACTTTGGTAGTGCAAAATTTGGTTCTGCAGCACCAGTTTATGCAGCAGCTGATGGAGAAGTTGTCTACGGTGGAGATCCTGAAACTGTAGGATGGGGAGCTGGTAGCCACTATGTCGCAATTAAGCATAATGGTGATATCTATACTACATATTCGCACATGCGATCTCATAGTGTAAAAAAAGGAGATAAAGTTAAAAAAGGCCAGCAGATTGGCGTCACCGGGGCAGAAGGAAATGCGAGCGGGGAGCACCTTCACTTCGAAACAAAGAAGGGAACCGGAGTACCAGGAGAAAAAGGTGCCTTCAACCCTATGGATTTAATTAAAGGAAATACTTAAGTATCGCAATGAAACGAATCAGAATTTTACCAATTATAGCTCTATCCATTTTGCTAGCCGATCTAATCAGCTTTCCAGCCAAAGCAGATTTTAATGCTAAATTCTTTAATTCAAATAATATCACCTACTACGATGCGGGTGATGATTGTGGAACTGGCGGAGGTGGTGGGAGCGGCTCCACGAACCTCGAAGGAAACGATAATGCTGAAAAAATCTGGAACTTCTTCAAATCTAAAGGTTGGAGCGATGAACAGGTAGCCGGAGTTATGGGTAGCCTTTGGGGTGAATCAAACCACTTTCAACCTGACTTGAATGAGGCGGGTAGCGGAATCGGTTATGGTATTGCTCAGTGGTCTTTTGGGCGACGAACAAATCTCGAAAATTATGCCAAAGAAAAGGGTAAGCCAGTATCAGATCTTGGTGTTCAGCTAGATTTCCTATGGACAGAGCTCGAAGGCCCAGAAGTAGCTGCAAAAAATGCTGTGAGTTCTGCAAAATCCGTAAAAGAGGCAACTACAGCCTGGACGCTTCAGTTTGAACGACCACGCGAAGATTTACGACCTGGACGCATCCAAGAAGGTGAGCAAGTTGGTAATGATATTCTTGCTAAATATAAAGGTAAGGGTGGAAAATCTTCAGGATCTTCTAGCTCATCGAGTAGTTCATCGAGCTCAAATGGATCAAGCTCTAGTTCAAATTCAGGATCTTCAAGCTCGAATAGTGGAAAAATAACCTTTATCGGTGACTCTATTACTGTTGGCGTACAAGATAAACTTACTTCAACATTCTCAGGATCAAACGTTTCAGCTACGGTTGGAGACTCAATCGCAGCTGCCACAAGCAAACTTCCATCTGAAATAAACGATACTGTTGTTGTTAACCTCGGAACCAACGACAATTTCGATGAAAATGCTGCTGAGACTCTACTTGGTAAATTAAAAGGTAAGAAAATTTATTGGGTAAATAACTTCTCTAAAGGCGGCAACGCTGATTATGAAGTAATCAATAAGAAACTATCGGCATTTGCTTCAAAGCATAGTGAAGTTAAAGTTTTAGACTGGAAAGCTTACGCCGAGAAAAATGGTGGACGCGAAAAGCTTTATTCAGGTGACGGAATTCACCCAAATGCTGAAGGGCAAGAAGCCTATGTAAAATTCTTAAAAGAATCACTTAATGGCGGTGGGGATAATTCTTCAAAATCATCAGATTCTTGTGGTGCAACCGGATCTGCTTCGGGTAAGTTTATGACTTCAGCTGATGCATCACACACGACATCAGATGGATTCTCGGTTTTCGAACAGTGCGACCCACGATGGGCTAATGAGCAATGGGGTAAGAATCCCGGAAATACAATGTGTCACGCAGCCTGTGGTCCAACATCTGTTTCAAATATGGTCTTAGCTCTTACGGGTAAATCAATTAGCCCTCTAGAAATGGCTAAAAAGGCCGCCGAAAAGGGCTATGAAGCTGGATACGGAACTACTCTAGGAGTTGTTGAAATGGTACAAGATTATGGATTAAAACAATCTAAAATTGATATTTCCGTTAATGCTGTCGAAGATGTTCTAAAGAAGGGTGGATTAGTTATGTTAGCGGGAACTGGTCCTGGACCATTCCTAAACACTAGCCACTACGTTGTTATTCGAAAAAGCTCAGGCGGAAAATGGTATACAGCCAACCCTGGCCGTAAAGAACTTGACGATACTCCTTACGACCCTTCTTACGTCATCTCAATGACTTTCGCAGCATTTGGAGTTACTAAATAAAAGGAGTTGAACATGCTTAGAGATATTTTAAAAAATAAGAAAATCAAAGCTATCGTAATAACTTTTCTATTCGCTAGTGCGCTTATGATTGGTTTAGCAATCTGGTCGGTTATTCGCCAACAACAAGAAGCCAACAAAAAACCCGAAATTGACCCAGCTTCGGGTGAAGTAATTGGTCCTCCAACTGGAGGAAATCTTCCAGAATATGCAGTTCCATATATTGGCTTTGAAAAATTTGTTAATAACGGCGCAAACTTCAATATGTATAAAGAATTCCAAAGCGTCGTTCGACAGTATCAGCTTAAGGTTAACGGCAATAATTACAACACTTACTATAAACGTGTAAGTATGTATAAAGACTCTTACTCGGCTAAGACGGATCCAAAAACGAATATTTTCACGCATCGCTTTAAGATTGAATTAGATACTAACAAGAAAACTTTGTGGGTAAAAATTGAATCTTTCACACCGTTCAGATATAAGTTCTATTTTTACGATACCGATAAGGAAGAAAATCCAGTTCTCGAATACAACTACTGCGATCCTGCCGTATGTAAAGAAGACACAACAAACGTAAAGCCTATTACAGATTAACCAAAAAATAACCTCACTAACTTAGTGAGGTTATTTTACATTCGTCAACCTGAATATCGTTTGTTGAAGTTATAATAGTTTGATATTTCGAAAAATGTCTGGTTAGCAACTTTTGTCGTTCATTATCAAGCTCCGAAAAAACATCGTCGAGCAAAACAATTGGTCGTTTTTCAGTTAGTTCCGCCAAAATATCTGTTTCAATAAATTTAAGCGCCAAGACTAAACTACGGTTCTCGCCACGACTTGCCACATTTTGCGCTGGTTTTCCATTAAAAATAAACTGAATATCATGCTTATGTGGACCAAAACTTGTATAGCCTAAAATCTTATCACGCTCAACATTTTCACTTAAGATCGCTAAAATTTCGCTTTTCGAGACATTGTCACCCAAATATTGAATTTTAATACTATCTTTAACTCCTGAAATTTCTACATAAATATTTTTGATTTTCGAATTCAATAATTTTATAAATTCACATCTTTTCGAAATAATTTCGGAACCGTATTCTGCAAGCATCAAATCCCACGGAAAGAGTTCAATCTTTGAGAAATTATCACTTTTCAACAGATTATTTCGCTGTTTTAAGGCTTTATTATATCTTGAAAGTGCTAGTTGAAAACTTGGATAAATTTGAGCTAAAAAACGATCTAAGAAATTACGTCGACGATTCGGCGACCCGCTCAATAATTGCAAGTCTTCAGGCTCAAAAAGC
>JABZJO010000021.1:0-7522 GCA_015257755.1 Candidatus Nanogingivalaceae bacterium | reverse complement strand
TTTCTTTTTGAAGGACTTTTAGAAGGCCATCAGTTCGTAAATTGACAAAATTATTCATAGAAAGAATCTCTTCAATCTCAACAGAACTTGGATTTACGGGGATTAACTCTTTAATTTCTTTCGAAATTTTACCTTCGAGTAAACTTAGAACTTCGAAAATTCCAGTTGTTCCGGAAAAGGCAATCTCTGGCAAAATGTTTTTCTTAATTGATGGGAGATTAAGAATTGAATTTGACGAAGTTGCGAGGCTATTATTTGGGTATTTCTCATTCTTGAAATCTTTTTCGAGTTGGTGAATTCGAAGTGGAGAAATATTAAATTCTTGCAAGATTAACGACGACTCTTCTTTTGAGATTTTTACATTAACGGTAGATTTTTTAGAAATGGTTCGCATTAGTGTTTGTGAAATAATCCCAAGAGCATTCGCAATAATTAGGAACGGTTCAATTCCGAGGTGATTTAAAAACGGAATAACCTCGCTAGTTTTACGAACAGGAACGCTAGCGATGATGAATTTTCCGCGCATTGCAGAATCGAAAATAAGTTCGGCTGTTTTTCTATCGTTTAGATTGTCGATATATAAAATATCTGGATTCTGACTTAGAGCGGATTTAGTCATTTCGAAATAGCCTAAGCCGATTTTAGGGTTAATTTCGGTTTGGTTGATTCCGGTAATTGTTTTTTCGATTGTTTTTTCGATTGTTACAATATTCTTTTCAGAGGAATTTAATTCGTTCAAAATTGAGAAGTTTGTTGTATTACTTCCATCGCCAACAGTAAAAACAATACCTCGTGGTTGGCGAAGAATTTGCTCTACGGCATGAAGATTTTCACCCCAAAGCCCAATTTCGTTAAGTTTTCGAACGTATTTTCGCGCACGCATTAAGCGGAGAGTGATTTTTTCACCCAAAAAAACTGGCGTTGTTGAAATTCGAATTCGAGCTTCTCCGTAATGAATTGTCGATGATTGTGGAAAAGTTTTCTCGCTAAAATTAAGACCAGCTAAGGACTTGAAATATTTAGTTATTTTTGGAAAATCTTTTTTTGGGATTTCGCTCATATTTTTTAGAACGCCGCCAATTCGAAAACGCACCAAAACTGAATTTTCGCGAGGCTCAATATGAACATCGGTTGCGTGCAAATTTAAGGCATTTTCAATAATGCTTTCAGCTGTAAATTTTATCGTTTTTTCGAATTTTACTTCTTTAATTTTCGAACTGTTCCCACCATTTTTCATTGTATAAATTTTAACATAATCAATTTCAAAACGCAAGTATGGTAAAATAAGTATATGAAAAAAATTCTTGTGGCAGTTTCTGGCGGAATTGATTCGATTGTTTTGGTGGATTTTTTGATTGACTTTTTTAAACAAAAGAATGGCTTAAAGTGGGTTGAGGATAATCTAATAATTGCACATTTTGAACATGGAATTCGTGGCAAAGAAAGCATGCGAGATTTAGAGTTCGTGCGAAAGTTTGCGAATAAAAATAACTTGAGATTTGAGTTTGAAAGAGGTTTTCTTGGAGAAAATGCTAGCGAAGAAAAAGCAAGAAAAGCAAGATACGATTTTTTGAGGGCGCTGGCTGAAAGAGAAAATGCTGAAATTTTTACAGCGCATCACAAGAATGATTTGGCCGAAACTTTTGTTCTGAATTTAAATCGTGGCGGAGGTTGGCGAGCGATTGCCTGTTTTGATTCACCAAATATTAAACGACCGTTTTTAAAGTTTTCGAAAGCGGAAATTCTTAACAAAGCGCAAGAAAAAGGTTTGAAATGGTGTGAAGATTCAACAAATTTAAGTGAAAAGTATGCACGCAATCGAATTCGTAAAAAAATAAATTTTAGTGAAGAAAACTTAAATAAGATCTTTGAGATTTGGCAAAAACAGATTAAAATTAAGCGTGAAATTGAAGAAATTACTAACGATATTTTATCGAAAATTGGTGATGGAAGAAAATTTGAGCGAAATTTTTTTCGAAATAATTCTGATGAAGTTTGTATGGAAATTTTGCGTGAGATTATGCGAATTCAATCTGGTAAAATTCCACTTTCGAAACAAATCGCGAATTTTTTGCAAGCGATTCGAACTTTTAAAAATGGTTCAAAAACTCAAATTTTGAGTGGGCGAGAAGTTAAGTTTTGTAGAGATGAGTTTGAATTCTTTTAAAGTGAAATAGAAAAATCACTTTATTTGAAAATGCTTTAAAAATTTGCTAAAATAGAAGGAGTTGAATATGAGAAAGGACAGAATGAAAGATAATAAGAAGAATAATTTTGCGAAACGGGCGGGAAATACTTTTTTTTGGGCGATTGTTATCGCAATTATTTTAGGTGTATTTTGGTCTAGTCAGAATTTTTTCTCAGCTAGATTGAAAGATGTTCCGATTTCAGATGTGATTGCTCGTGCTAATAAGGGCGAAATTTCGAAAATTGAAATTCAAGGAAATGATGTAAAAGTTACTAAAAAAGGCGATAAAAAACCAACTGAAAAATCTGTAAAAGAAGCTGGTACAATTTATGAACAAGGTCTTGAAAAAGGAAAGACTACTGTTAATGTTTTCCCAGCAGATAACACTTCAGAGATTTTATGGAATTTGGCAATTATGATCGTTCCAGTTATTGCTATTGTAGCTTTATTGATGTTAATGATGCGCTCAGCAAATGGCCAGAATTCGCAAGCAATGAACTTTGGGAAATCTCGAGCAAAAATTTACGGCGATGACAAGAAAAAGATTAAATTTGAAGATATTGCCGGAAATGAAAATGCAAAACAAGATCTATACGAAGTTGTTGATTTCTTAAAAGATCCTAAAAAATATCAAAAAATGGGTGCGAAAATCCCGAGTGGTGTTTTGATGGTTGGAAATCCAGGAACCGGTAAAACAATGCTTGCTCGTGCAGTTGCTGGTGAAGCTAAAGTTCCTTTCTTCTCGATTTCTGGTTCAGAATTTATGGAAATGTTTGTTGGTGTTGGTGCTTCACGCGTTCGAGATCTATTTTCGAAAGCTAAAAAGAATGCGCCTGCGATTATCTTTATTGACGAAATTGATGCTGTTGGTCGAAAACGCGGTTCAGGAATGGGTGGCGGTCACGATGAGCGCGAACAGACTTTGAACCAAATTTTGGTTGAAATGGACGGTTTTGAAAAAGATACTGGTGTTATTGTTCTTGCAGCAACGAACCGTGCTGACGTTCTTGATCCAGCACTTTTGCGACCTGGTCGATTTGACCGTCGTGTTGAAATTGCTCTTCCTGAAAGAAAAGATCGTTTGGCAATTTTAAAAGTTCATTTCAAGAATAAAAAAGTTGATGATTCAGTAGATTTAAATGCGCTTGCTAAAAAGACAGCTGGTTCTGCTGGTGCCGATCTTGCGAATATTGCGAACGAAGCAGCTATTTTGGCAGCTCGAAATAACCGAGATGTTATTACTAACGATGATCTTACGGAAGCTTTCGAAAAAGTGGCTATTGGCCCAGAACGAAAATCAAAAGTAATGAGCGATTTAGAGCGCGAAACTACTGCTTGGCATGAAGCTGGTCACGCCGTTGTTGGACATGTTTTACCAGATTCAGACCCAGTTCATAAGGTTACAATTATTCCACGTGGTGGAACTGGTGGCGTAACATGGTTCTTGCCGCCGGAAGATCGAAGTTATACAAATATTTTCGAATATAAAGATATTTTGGCGCGCGCAATGGGTGGACGCCAGGCTGAAATGTTGATTTATGGCGAGGCTGGAATTTCGACAGGTGCTTCAAGCGATCTTCGAAATGCAACAGATATTGCACGCAATATGGTTATTGAATTTGGTATGGGTGAAGATCTACTTGACCAAGTATTTCATGAGGAAAATTCAGGAATGTTCTTCGATAAGATGACTCGTGAACGACCATACTCTGAAAAAACAGCAGAGAAAATTGATGCTGAAATCGCTAAGTTAATTAAAGAAGCTGTTGAACGTGCCGCAGCTGTTCTTAAAGCGAATAAAAAACCGCTTAAAGCTTTAACCGATGCTCTTCTTGAGAAAGAAACTCTAGATGAAAAAGAGGTTGCAGAAATTTTGAAAGATGCTAAATTGCCTAAGGAAGCAAAACTTCACGATTGATTATGAAATCTAAAGTTCGATCTATTGTTTCGAAAGCAAATTCGCGACTAACGGTTAAATTTGCAGCGATCATTCTTGCGAGCTCGACTCTTTTGTCGAGCTTGTTGGGCTTTTTGCGTGACAGGTTGTTAAACTCGTATTATCTAGATTCTTACCCTGATGGAATTGATGCTTATACGGTTGCGTTTACAATTCCTGATTTCATGTTTTTTATTTTGGTTTCGGGTGCATTAAGCGTTACGTTTATTCCTGTATTCAATCAGCGAATGGCGAATCGAAATAAAAAATCTGCATGGGAATTAAGCACGAGTGTTCTTAATTTATTAGCCCTATTAACACTTATAACCTCAGTTTTGATTATTATTTTTGCTGAACCTCTAGTTAAATATATTGTTGGGCCAGGATTAAGTGAATCTTCGCGATCTTTGGCAATTTCAATGATGCGTGTGATTGCAATCAATCCCTTTCTTTTTGCTATTGCGACGGTACTTACAAGTATTCAACAAGCTATAGGAAGGTTTACTTTTTCGGCTCTTGCGCCAGCAATTTATAATATTGGTATTATTATTGGAACAGTATTTTTTACGAATGGTATAAATATTTTTGGCGTTCAGGTTTTCGAAGGTGGAATCATGGGTGTTGCGATTGGCGTGGCTTTCGGGTCTGTTCTCCAGCTTTTGATTGCGGCAATTGGACTGATTGGTGTTGATTTTAAATATCAATTTAGAATTTTTTGGCGAAATAAAGGCTTTCAACAGGTTATGAAACTATTGCCAACACGCTCAATGGACCAAGGTTTGGATTATGTTAATTCAATTGTCGAAACTAATATGGCTAGCCGAATGGGTTCGGGAACGGTGCGCGCGTATTCGCAGAGCTTAACTCTCCAGATGATGCCGGTAAACTTAATTGGTGTTGCGATTTCTACAGCATTTTTCCCAAATTTAACTGAAAGATTAGCAATTGGACGAAAAGACCTATTTCGAAAAGATTTACAGGCCGCTCTTCGAATGATTATCTTCTTGGCTTTGCCAGTTTCGGTTTTATTCTTTTTCTTGCGTGGCTACATTGTAAGCTTTATTAAAAACGGTGGTGATGATTTAATCGCTGGACTTTTGGGGGTTCTTGTTCTTTCAATTTTTGCGCGTTCGATTTATCATATTGCAGCAAGGAGTTTTTATGCAATGGAAGATACAAAAACGCCATTCTATATCTCACTAGTTGCGATTGGTTTAAATATCGTTTTGGCGATAGCCTTTAGTTTAATTTTTAAATTTGGTGCTTACGGGTTAGCTTGGGCTCAAGCGATTGGTGCGGTTCTTGAAATTGCAATTTTGCTATTTTTGATGCGTAAAAGAATTGACGGACTTTTTGATGCGCAATTTGTTTTAGGGGTTGGACGAATGTTTATTGCAAGTGCTTTTTCTGGTTTTGTATGCTACCTTTTGGTTGCAAGAATGCCTCTTTTAGGCTCAGATTTACGATTCTTCTCGATATTTCCTAAATTCGTATTTATCGGAGCTGTGAGTTCTGCCGTTTATGTTTTAGCTGCAAAATTATTAAAACTCAAGGAAGCCGATCCAATAATTGCGCAAGTTAAGAAAATATTCTTTGTGCAGATTAAGATTAAATAAAATTTGCTCAACTATTATAAATATGTTAAAATATTGAAAGTTTATGGATTTAAAAAATATTAGGAATTTTTGTATTATCGCGCACATTGATCACGGTAAATCAACTTTAGCTGATCGAATGATGGAGATTACAGGTACAGTCCAAAAACGTGATATGAAATCGCAGCTTTTGGATTCGATGGATTTAGAGCGGGAAAAAGGAATCACTATTAAGCTTGCTCCAGTGACAATGAATTGGAAAGGTGTTGAGCTAAATTTAATTGATACCCCGGGACACGTGGATTTTTCTTATGAAGTTTCGCGCTCACTTCAAGCTTGTGAGGGTGCGATTTTGGTTGTAGATGCTTCACAGGGAATTCAAGCTCAAACACTCGCAAACGTTTATCTTGCGATGGCGGCTGATTTGAAAATCATTCCTGTGCTGAATAAAATTGACCTACCAGCTGCAGATATTCCACGAGTTTCGAAAGAGGTTATTAATCTTTTAGGGTGTGATGAAAGCGAGATTTTACATATTTCAGCCAAAACAGGAATGGGTGTTGAAGAAGTTTTGAATGCGGTGATTGAAAGAATACCATCACCAAAGGAGATTTGATGAAACTACTAAAAGCTTTGATTTTTGACAGTTATTATGATGATTATCGCGGTGTAATTTTGTATGTCCGGATTTTTTCGGGTGAATTGAAAAAAGGTGATGAAATTAAAATGATGGCAACTGATTCGAAAGGCTTAGCACTCGAAATTGGTAAGCTTCAGCCAAAAATGACACCATACGATAAAATGGGGGCTGGAGAAATTGGCTACATCGTGACAAACTTGAAAACCACGCGCGAGGCAAAGGTTGGTGATACTGTAACACTTTCTAAAAACCCTGCCGACGAACCTTTGCCGGGATATCAGAATGTTCAGCCGTTTGTTTATGCGGGATTTTTCCCAGTTTCGAATGAAGATTATCAAGATCTAAAAGATGCAGTTGAAAAGCTAAGTTTGAGCGATTCCGCACTGCAATTTGAGCCAGAAAATTCGCCAGTTTTGGGATTTGGTATACGAATCGGTTTTCTTGGGCTTCTTCATATGGATATTGTTCGTGAGCGTTTGGAACGAGAATATAATCTAGATCTAGTGATTACTAACCCTTCAACTGACTATCATGTAATTTTAACAACAGGTGAAGAATTAGATATTAAGAGTGCGGCCGATTTACCAGATCAAACAAGAATTTCTGAAATTCGTGAGCCGTGGATTAAGGGTGAAATTGTGGTGCCAAAAGATTATGTTGGTGCGGTAATTCAATTAATTGTTTCGAAACGTGGTTTACAGAAAAACTTGAGTTATATTGATGAACGTGTTTTGATTTCTTTTGAAGCACCACTCGCGAATCTTTTGACTGATTTTTACGATCAACTTAAGAGTGTTACGTCGGGTTACGGTTCATTTAATTATGAGCTTTGGGATTATTTAGCAGAAGATTTAGTGCGAGTAGATTTTTATGTTGCGGGTGAAATGGTTGATGCGCTTTCAGTGATGTGTCACCGTTCAGAGAGTGTGCGAATGGGTCGCGAGATTACTGCAAAATTGAAAGAAGTGATTCCGCGGCAAAACTTCCAGGTAGCAATTCAGGCAGCAATCGGTGGAAAATTCATTGCTCGCGAAAACATTTCAGCTTATCGAAAAGATGTGACGGGCTATCTTTATGGTGGTGATGTTTCTCGAAAGAAGAAATTGCTGGCTAAACAAAAACGTGGTAAAAAGCGAATGAAGAAATTTGGAAATGTTGAAATT
>JABZJO010000020.1:0-7582 GCA_015257755.1 Candidatus Nanogingivalaceae bacterium | reverse complement strand
AATAGCACGGTGCCGAATTATAAAAAACTCCTCCTAACCGGTGGAGTTTTTTCGTATTGAGAGTATGATATAATAATTTATTTAGAACTATTTTCGTATTCAAATAATTCACCTAATTCAATAGGGAATATTTTTACTTTTTGGTTATATTTTCGAATCTTATCACTTAATTCATTATATCTTTCAAGAGGAATTTCTATGTGAATAATATCATTAAAAGGAATATCCTCTAAGGAACGAATTTCGGTTTCGCTAAATATTTTTGGTAATTTTGCGGTTTTGTTTAGGTTTTTAATGCCAATAATTACTGGGAAATTGCCTTTAATATCAGAGTATTTTTCAAAAGATTCCCATGTATTTTTACAAGATTTATTTACTTTTCCGCTCCAAGATTTTTTTGAATTTATTTTATTTTTCTTTCTCCAACTAAGAATATTTACAAGTGAACGCGGAGCAAGTATCGTATATGCTAGAATATACATTTTTGTGTAATGTCGCACAATCCAAAAAATACTATCGCCAAAACGAAAAGTTTTAGGATTCTTAAAATTATGATTATCCGCATAGCATCTAGCAATAATTCTTTTATTTACTAGAGATATTGATTTCATACTTAATTTTTTAGAATAAATAATTAAGTAGTCATCTTGCTGGGTTTTTAATCCATTTTTTAAAATATTATCAAAAATTGGTGTAATATTTCTACTGGAATCATACTCAAAGCCTCCAGTTCCGTGCCAGAATTTTACATTTATAATACTATTTTTATACTCTTCTAGCTCATTTTTGGTAAAATTTGGTAAAGTATTCAAAAGTTGTTTTTTAAGCTCTAAAATCGCCTTATTTTGCGTTTTAGTTTTTAATGAGTTTGGCAAGAAAAATATACAAATTTGCTTAGGCAACTTACGGTAGAACCTATTATTTATTCGAAAAAACATAAGAAAATTATAACATAAACAGATTAGAAATACAAAAATATTATAATAAAATAAAAAAGCTCTTATGTAAATATTGACAAAAAGCATATGTTGTGCTATAATAAAAACATAATCAACAAAAAAGATTAGATTTAATTAAAAATAAAGGAGATTAAATGGCTGGAACTAAAGCTGGTGGCGCAAAAGCGGCCGCAACTAATAAAGCAAAATACGGTAAAGATTTTTATTCACGCATTGGACAAAAAGGTGGTAAAAATGGAACAACTGGTGGTTTTGCTGCAAACCATGAACTTGCAAAAATTGCAGGTCGAAAAGGTGGGCGTATTAGCCGTCGTGGACCCGCAACCACCTCAACTTCAACTCCAATTTCAATGATTGATGAATCTGAAGAATCGAAAATTGAAGTTCGAGTAGCTTAAATAAAAATAAATCACGTTTTCGAAAGAGCGTGATTTATTTTTTTATTCTGCGTAAGTTTTTAAACCTAGAGTCATTAACTTGCCAAATTGTACCACAGGCGGGGCATTTATAGTTTAAATCTGTCTGCTGAAAGCCGTTTATCTGACAATTTGGACATAAACTTCTCTTGTGGAGCCAATCTCGGTAAGTGTCAAGTTTTTCTTCGATAAAATTTGAGTCAAAACAAATTCCATATTGAGCTGCGAGCGAGTTTTTTGCAAATTCCCAAGCCTCGGACTCCATTTTTAAAAGTTCAATATCGAGAAAATAGTTTTCGTGGCCAAGAAGTGCGTGTGATAATTCATGCAAAATTAACAGATGAAAATGTGAAGAATCTGGATCGAAGAAAATAGTATTTTCTTGCTTCGACCAACGAAAATCATCACTTTCTTTAAAAGTGAATTGCGGAAAATCTTTGCGTAAAGTTTTAACAAAATCTAGATTCATACTAAAAGTTTAGAGCCTTTTTTGCGAATTCAAAACAGCCATAAATCACGGCTTCTCGAGGTTTTTCAGCCTTAATAATTTCTGGGCAGACAATTCCACTTGGTAGATTTTCGGCTAAAATTCGCTTTAAAAATAGATCAAATTTTTCAAAATTTTCGCCCAAACTACCGCCAACTACAATAACCTCGGGCTGAATTATTGGAATAATCACCAAAAAACCACGCGCAACCCTATCGGCGATATGTTTCCAGTGTCGTGGATTGGTTATATCTTTGGCGTATTTTCCATAGACGTTGAAAATCGCCCGTGCGCTCGCAAAATCTTCCCATTCTCGAATCCGACCATCAAATTCAATTGGAATTCGGCCAATTTCACTATTTTTTAAGCCGTGATTAATTTTTCCATCTATAATTATACCCGAACCAATACCGGTTGAAAGTGTTACGTAAAGAATACTTCGGGCTTTATTTTTGAATTTTTTACTTTCGAAAAGACCCGCAAGATTGGCGTCATTTTCAACTAGAATTTTAGGCTCTGGAAAGATTTTCGAAAGCTCATCTTTGATTTTGAAATTTGTCCAACCTAAATTTTTTGCCCATGCGATAGTTTCATTTTTAATAATTCCTGGTTCGGCGCAAGAAATTGCTTCAATTTGGTTATTTTTTAACTCTTTCGAAAACTCTTTTTTGATAATTTTTTCGATAATTTCAAGGTATTTTGATTTCGATTTTGGTGTTTCAAATTCGAAAGACTTTAAAACTTTTCCTTCTTTCGAAAATCCTGCTAATAAAGTTTTTGTTCCACCCGTATCTATCGCAATAATCATAATTCTATTTTACGATGAAAGAGTCAAAAATTCAACCTTCGAAAAACTCTAAAACTAAAACTTGACAAAACTGTTCGGGGGGGGGGGTATAATTAGAGCGTAATTTTTTAATATTTTTTAAGGAGAAATGTGAATAATTTCAACTCATTTAACACTCAGCCGAAACGTTTAGAGAAAGAAGTAGATAAATTCGGTAATTTAACATATGACAAAATGGGAACAAACCTTGATAATCTTGTTGACGATCTTAGACATGGCTATAGGGAAAGAAGTTTTGTTGCTACAGCTGATGCGTATAAAGATACTTTATTTCAAAGGCTTGCTGGTGCGGGAAATTGGGTTGCAAACACGGAGCAAGAACCAATTTCATCTGTGCTAAAAATGGATAACGGTAATTATATTGTTACTCATGCCGGCTTTATGGGGTTGGTTAAAACTAATAAAGAAGGTAAAGCGCAACTAGAAGATCTTATTGATATGAACGATAAGGATGAAGATTTTAACCCATATAAAGGTCTTACTATTGGCCAACCAACTGATAGGGGAAATACTCCTGTAGCGCTAACAATTCTTAATAGGGGAAATAGGCCTGTTCAAGATTCACACGATAATACGGATTATCTGGAATTTAGAAAAGGTTTGAGTCGGCAAATCGTAGATTACTACGAAAATATGGAATAAACTATACATCAAAAAATAACCTTCAAAAACGAGGGTTATTTTTAGTTTTAATGCTTGAAAAATCTTTAAAAATCTGTTAAAATGGTAGCAATCTATTGGGCAGGTTAATTTTAGCTATGTTCAAAGAAATACAATTAAGGAAGGAGTCTTAAAGACTAATGGCTGAAGCCAAAAAACTAACTATGGACGAATTGTTGGCGTCTGCTCCAGAGAGCGTAAACCAACTAAACCAAGGCGAAACTGTTGAAGGTAAAATTCTTTCAGTTCGCAAGCACGAAATCTTGATTGACTTGGGTGCTAAAGGTGTTGGATTTGTTCCTCGCCGAGAAGCTGGTCATTCAAAAAACCTTGTTGAAGGTGAAACAGTAACAGCAAGCGTTGTTGACACAGAAATGGACAACGGAATGTCGCTACTTTCTCTTCGAAAAGCTGCGAAAGATCGTGGTTGGGAAGAAATTATTGCAAAAATGGAAAACGGTGAAACTATCGAAATCGTTCCATTTGATGCTAACCGAGGTGGTTTGCTTGTTGAATACGAAGGAATCCGCGGATTCTTGCCTGTATCACAACTTTCAGCAGAACACTACCCACGAGTTGGTGCGAGCGACAAAGATGAGATTTTGAGCCGATTGAATGTTCTTATTGACAAACCAATCAGTGTTCGAATCCTTGATGCAGATCGCAAAACTAATAAGCTAATCTTTAGCGAAAAAGAAGCTATCAAAGATGGTTTGAATGAACGATTTGATAGCCTAAAAATTGGCGACGTAGTTGAAGGTGTTGCTACCGGTGTTGTTGATTTTGGTGTTTTCGTAAACATTGAAGGAATTGAAGGTTTGGTACACATTTCTGAAATTTCTTGGGAACGCGTAAATAATCCAAAAGATTACGTTAAAGTTGGTGACACTATCAAGGCTAAAATCATCGCTATTGATAAAGATCGCTTAAGCCTTTCAATGAAACAACTAACTGAAGACCCATGGCTTTCAGAAGTTGAGCAATTCAAAAAAGGTTCGAAAGTTGAAGGAACTGTAACTCGAATTACACCTTTCGGCGCTTTCGTAAAAATTAGCCCAGCGATTGAAGCGCTTGTTCACGTTTCAGAACTTGGTAAAGGCAACGATGTTAACCCAGAAAATATCTTTACTCTAAACGAGCGAAAAGAATTTGTAGTTATTGACATCGACAAAGAAAATCGAAAAATTTCTCTTAGCCTTGTAAAATAATTTAAGCATTCTTGCGTTGAACAGTCGGAAATCGGTTTCGAAATCGGTTTCCGAACTTCAGCTTAAGAAAATAAAAAACCAAAGGAGGTTGTATGAGTCAGAAGAAAATTGTAAATATCACAGATTCGATTACTGTTGATGAGTTGGCTGGGGCCTTAAATCTTTCTGTTACAACTTTAATTGGCGAACTTTTTAAAAACGGAATTGTTGCGACGATTAATCAGCGAATCGATTTTGAAACAGCGGTAATTGTTGTTGAAGAGCTTGGACTAAAAGATGTTGAGCTTAAAAAGAAAGCTAAAGCAGATGAAGTGACTTCTCGCTTAAATAAATTGCATGAAGTGTCAGAGAATGCGAAACCTCGCCCACCAATTGTTGCAGTTATGGGTCACGTTGACCACGGAAAAACAACGTTGCTTGATACAATTCTTGGAACGAAAACAGTTTCGGGTGAAGCTGGTGGAATCACTCAACATATTTCAGCCTATCAAACCGAAAGAAAAGGTCGAAAAATTACACTTCTTGACACACCAGGTCACGAAGCTTTTGCGGCTCTTCGTCAACACGGAGCAACCCTAACAGATGTTGTTATTATCGTTGTTGCGGCCGATGATGGGGTTAAACCTCAAACTGTTGAAGCGATTCGTTTTGCGCAAAATGCCAATGCAAAAATCGTTGTTGCAATTAATAAAATGGATAAAGACACAGCAAATAAAGATCGTGTCATGGCTGAACTTTCAGAACGCGGTTTGATGCCAGAAGAGTGGGGTGGCGATGTAACAATGGTACCGATTTCTGCCAAAACTGGCGAGGGAATTGATAATCTCCTTGATATGGTGATTTTAACAGCCGATCTAGAAGAATTGCGCGCTGATGTGGACATTCCTGCTGAGGGACTCGTAATTGAATCTCACATGGAAGTTGGAAAAGGTTCTGTTGTTTCGCTCCTTGTTGAACAGGGCGATCTAAAACAAGGCGGATTCTTGGTTGCTGGAACAACTTATGCGAAAGTTCGAACACTTCAAGATTACAAAGGTGATGCTCTCAAAATTGCTGGCCCTTCAACACCTGCAACAGTAACGGGCTTTAAAGAGTTACCTCAATTCGGTGATGTCTTCAAAGTAGTTAAAAGTGAAAAAGTTGCGCGACATCTTGCACAAAAAGCTAAAATTGAAGCTGCTCAAAATGCGGCAACAGCCAATGTTACAGGTGCGGATTTACTAAAAATGATGAACCAAAAACATGACGCAGAAGATTTTAACATTGTTATTAAGGCTGATGTTCAGGGCTCGCTAACATCCGTTTCGGATAGCCTTAGGTTGATTGAAACTGGCGGTGAAGTTAACTTAAATATTATCAGTAGTGGAATTGGTAATATTACTGAAAATGATATCCATTTGGCAGCCGCTGGCGAAAAAACAATTATTTATGGTTTTAACGTTGAGCTTTCACCGGCGATCAAAAAAATTGCGACACGTGATCGTGTTGAAGTTCGAATCTATAAAGTTATTTATGAACTCCTTGACGACGCGCGTGTAGAAATGGAAAAACTCCTTGCGCCAGAAGTTGTTGAAACCGAGGTTGGTTCATTGGATGTGAAGGGTGTTTTCCGCACAATGAAAGAAGAAATCATTGCTGGTGGAGAAGTAAAATCTGGTCGCGTTTATGCTGGTTTGCTTGCTCGCGTAATTCGAAAGAAAGAGCAAATCGCTGAGGTTGAAGTTTCGCATGTTCAACGCCAACAACAAGAGGCGAAAGATGTTATTGAAGGTGAAATGTGTGGACTTTCACTCAAGACTAAAAAGAAAATTCAGCTGGAAGTTGGCGACAAACTTGAATTCTTTACACGTGAAGTTGTTGCTCGCAAGTTAAAGGGTTAATCTTTAAAATAAAAGGCGGTATTTTACCGTTTTTTATTTAATTATTGAAAAAACATTACGCTTGTGCTAAAATATAAATAGTTAAGTAAAGGAAAGAGAATGTTTCAATTAGACGATAAATTTTTTGAAGGAATTGGCATTGAACGAATGTCGCCAGAAGAAGCAGCAGTGTTTAAGCAACATGTTCAAGAAGAACTCGAAGCTCGAATCGGTGAACGGATTATGGATGGTTTTTCAAGTGAAAAACTTGAAGAATTTGAACAAATTATGGATGATGCTCCAGGGTTCGTTGACAATTGGCTAAGATTAAACGTTCCAGACTTTCGAAATGATAAAACTTTTGCGGCGTTAGTTCAAAATAACAACGGCCAAGAGACTCGTCAAGTTATATCTGAATTTGCCTCATTGAAGTGGCTTGAAATCAATCGTCCAGACTTTAATCAAATCAGCATGCTTGTAATTAAAGAAATGCAAGACGAACTTAAAGCAAATATCGATAAAATTTTTAGCTAAAATATAAAACCGCGCAGAAGAGCGTGGTTTTATTTTAGATAGCCGTTTTCAAAGCTTTTAGCAGCGGTTTCTTTACCATTTGGTGTGATTAGTCTTTCTATCTTTAAAAACGTTTCTTCGGCGAATTTTAGCGTTAGGGGAGAATTTTCAGGGTTAGAACTAACTACTTTTGCGCTTTTAACAATTATTAAATGCTCACCGAGCTTAATTTTACTTTTTGGAAAAATTTCGAAAGCACGAATTTGCTGTTCGGCCTGCTCTGCGGTTTGTTTATCTTGAGAAAGAAGAGCATCGCTTTTTTTAAGAAGTTGGCAATATTCAGTTTGCGAATCATCTTGTTTTTGTCCTTTAATTTCGCCAGAGATAATTTTTGGTAAATCTCGCACAAGCATTTCAGCGCCAATCTCACCACAAGTTTTATAAAGGCCACTCGCGGTTTCGGTTTTCGAAAGTTCAATTTCTTCTTGTGAATAAACATCGCCTGCATCCATCTCTTTCGAAAGTTTCATTAGTGAAACACCGGTTTTTTCATCACCGTTTAAAATTGCACTTTCGATTGGGCTTGGGCCACGATATTTAGGTAAAAGTGAAGGGTGAACGTTTACGATTGCG
>JABZJO010000019.1:0-7882 GCA_015257755.1 Candidatus Nanogingivalaceae bacterium | reverse complement strand
TTGATGGGGTTGATAAATTAGAGAAATTCCAGAAAAACCGTTATTTTTTGCTACCTCGTTTGCTAATTGAAGCGTTGCTTGAATTTCTTTTGGGTGATGTCCGTAATCTGAATAAATATTTTCGGTTATTTTTTCGAAACGGCGATTTGTTCCTGGAAAGTTATTCAATGCAGCTATAGTTTTTTCATAAAAATCTTCTGGAGCTTGTAGATCTTGAGCTTCGACAAGATAATCAATAGTTTCTAAGACGAGACTTGCATTTTTGCGATTATGAAGGCCAGGAATTTCTAATTCTTCTTCAGGTTTAGATAAAATTACCTTATTGTTGAACTTTTCGAAAATTTCTGGATATTGGTCTTTCCAAGAAATGATAAAATCACTCTGAGCACCAAATTCTGTAAAAGCATCAAAATAATCTTGTTCAGTTTTATAGATATCGGTATGGTCGTGATCGATTGATGTTATTAAACTAACCGCTGGTGTAAAATGAAGAAAGTTTCGATCAAATTCATCTGCTTCGTAAATAAAGTATTCACTCTTGGGATCAAAAAAGCCACTTTCACCAAAAGAAATAGTTGTACCAATTGACCAGCTAACAGGAATATTTAGCTGTTTAAAGGCCCAAATTGCCATTCCTGTTGTGGTAGTTTTTCCATGAGTTCCTGAAATTGCAATAAGCTTAAGGTTTTTGGAAGTTATAATTTCATTTAAAAGCTCGTCTCGCTTTGTAATTTTAATTCCTAGTTCTTGAGCGGTTTTAAGTTCTGGGTGGTCTTTAGGTAAGGCTGCAGTGTATACAAACCAATCTACGCCATCATTAATAAACTTACTTTTTAAAAAGCTGCCATCTTGCTTACCGATTTCAATCTCGACGTCTTTTTTAAGAAGCTCTTCGGTCATTAAACTTGAATTTTGATCACTACCAAAAACCTTATGCCCAGCACTGTGAGCAATACTTGCAAGGGCGCCAATTCCAACGCCACCAATTCCAGAAAAATAAATATTCATAACTTAATTTTATCACTTTCAAGTCTTAAAATAAAGGTCTTAAGCTTTTTAAAATACTTAAAATATGTTAAAATATAATAGCTTATGCTTAAAAAAACGTTAAGACCAATCTTGAAAATTCGAAGCTATTGGCGAAATATCTCTTTTGATGAAGTCGCTGTTTTATATCTTTCGAAAAATATGCGACTTTTTGCGATTAAATTGACGAGTGCCTTTAATTTAATTTATCTTTACAACTTGGGTTATTCTATTCGGGCGGTTTTAGCTTATCTACTCGTGTATTTTACTGCAAAATTTGTTGGTTCAATGGTGTCTTTCTTGTACATTTCAAAAAATGGGCCAAAGCATGGGATGCTGCTAGGGAATATTTTATACATTCCAGTTTTAATCTTAATGGCTTCAATAGGAGGCTTCAATAAAGAATTCGGCCTAACAGTTGCCTTAATCGGCGCTGTTTTTAGAGGTTTATCAGGTGCTATATCTGGAGTCTCTTATCATGTAAATTTTTCGAAAGTTAAGAATGCTAAAAAAGTGGGTGGTCAGCTTGGAATTGCTAACATTCTAGAGCAGTTAGTGAGTGGTATCACTCCAGCTGCGGGTGCTTTTTTTGCGATTTTTTTTGGTCTAGATAAACTATTTATTGTTTCTTCGGTAATTTTAGTGTTAACGATTATTCCATTGCTTGTAACTAAAGAGCAGGTTAAAATAAACCAAAAAGTGAGTTTTCGTGGTTTTCCTTGGCGAAATTATAAACACTTAAGCATTATTTGTCTTAGTACTGGAATGGCTGCACTTTCAACTACTACCTGGAGTTTTCTTGCATCGGTTTTTATTCTAAAAGGAGTAAACAACTATGGTTCAGCTGGAATCTTGGCCTCAATCGCTTCGATTTCTGCGTTTGTAGCGGCATTTACTTATGGAAAAATTATAGATAGAAATAAGGAAGGTGGGCTTTTAAAGATTAGCTCTTTATTGATGGGGATGGTCCATTCTTTAAGAGTTTTTCTTGGCTCAAACCCGACTTTTATTGGATTTTCTGAGATATTAGGCGGTATATCTTCAAGCGGTTTCGATATGGCTAACTCAAAAGGTCTCTATGGGGAGGCTGATGAATCTGGGATGCGAACACAATATCTGTGTATCTATGGAGCAGGAGTGGACCTAGCATCAGTTTTGGGCGTCTTGTTGCTTTTTTGGATATTTGCAAATACAAGCAGCGTTGATCCAACTGGTGAAACTGCATTACGAATAATAGTATTTATTTCGGGAATCTTAGTTCTACCGATGATTTTTGTAAATTACCGAGTTTATCGAAATAAAAAACGCCAATTTAAGGAGTAATAGGGTTATTAAACCAATTCATCGATTTTACTTAAATTTTGTATTTTTTGCGGCTATAATATTCGGTGCAGTTATTGCGATTCTTTCGAATATAACATTCTTTAAAAGTAGTGTTTGGCTAGTTTTATCTTTAATTCTTTTATTATTTTCATGGATTTACGCTCGTCGAATTTGTATTATTTTTATTTTATGTTCGGGGTTTTTAATCTCATTTTGGCGGGGTTCAATTTATAATTTCGAAAATCATAAAATTTCGAAAAATATTGGCCTTGAGAAGACGGTGTATATAAGAATTTTAGAAGATCCTGATAGTAAAAGCAATGATGAAGTTAGTCTGCGTGGTGAAGTAGAAGAAATCTCAAATAAAAAATCAAGAGGAAAGATTTTTGTAAACATAAAAACGCAAAAGAAGTTGCGAAGAAGCGACAAGATTTTAGTGAAAGGTAAAATTTCGAAAGGTTTTGGAGATTTCTCAATTTCGCTTAAGCGGGGAAAGCTGGTTAAGATTATACCTCAAAGTGATCTGGTTCGAGATTTGCGAGATTCTTTTGCGGATGGGATTCGAAAGTTTATTCCTTCTCCAGAAGTAGATTTAGGTCTTGGCTATCTTTTGGGACAGAAAAATTCGCTCCCCGAACAACTTACTAAGGCCTTAACAATTACGGCGCTCACGCATATTGTTGTTGCTAGTGGATATAATTTAACCGTGCTTGCCTCGGCCGCACAAAAGGTGCTTAATCGGTTTTCGCGAAAAATTGCTCTATTTTTAGCGTTACTATTGGTTTTTGGGTTTGTATTAATTGTCGGGTTTACTCCTTCAATGACACGTGCGGGAATAGTTTCAGCTATTGGTTTACTTTTGTGGTATTTTGGACGAAGAACTCATTCTTATTTTTTGATTATTTTAGTTGCTGCAATAACAGTAATAATTAGCCCTGCGAACTTATTAAATTTGGGGTGGCAGCTATCTTTTGCATCATTTTTTGGAGTGCTGATCGTGTCGCCACTTTTGCAAGAATATTTTTTCGAAAATTCACAAAAGCTAAATGCTGCACTTAAGCTATTTTTCGAAACCTTTAGTGCTCAAATAGTAACTCTACCTCTGATAATTTTTAATTTTGGCGCAGTAAGTATGGTATCAATAATCGCGAATATGTTAGTTTTGCCATTCGTGCCGATTGCAATGCTTTTTGTATTTTTAACGGGAATTTCTTCTTTATTTTCACCTCTTGCTCAATTTTTTGGGTTTGTTTCGGATTTAATTTTGAAATATTCGATCTTTATTATAGACTGGTTTTCGAAAATCAAAGGCGCACAAATTGAGTTTAAAATGGATTTTTCTGGACTAATTATTTTTTACGGTTGCTTAATAGTTGCAGTTACATTTCTTTCTATAGTTTGCTACAAAGATAGAAGGCGTAATATTGAAAATACTTTAAGCGAATGAATTTATGTGATATAATAGTTTTGTGAAAAATTTCGAAAGAGAAATAAATTCTACCGAAGAAATGATAGAATTTGGAAGAGAAATTGGTTCGAATCTTGAGGGCGGTTCAGTTTTAGAGCTTATTGGCGATGTTGGCGCTGGAAAAACTACATTTACAAAAGGCCTTGCTCTTGGCCTAGGGGTTCTTGAAACGGTACAGAGCCCAACTTTTACTATTTCGAGGGTTTATGAAGGGGATAATTTAACGCTTTCGCACTACGATTTCTATAGGTTGAACGATTATGGAATTATGAAAATGGAGCTAGCTGAAAATTTAAGCGATCCACAAAATATTACAGTAGTAGAATGGGCTGGGGAGCTGGCTGATATTTTACCAGAAAAACATTTGAAATTGATTTTTGAAAGTATAAGTGAAGATAAACGATTGGTTAAAGTTAGGGAAGTTAGATGATTTTATTTTTAGATACTTCAACGGGGAATTGCCGAATTTGGCTCGGTGAAAATAGTTTCAAAAAAGAGCTAAATAGAAATATGGCGAGAGATATTCTAAAATTTTTAGAGGATAGTCTCAAAAATATCGGAAAAGACTATAAAGATTTGGAAGGAATTGGCTTTTTTGCTGGGCCGGGGAGCTTTACTGGTTTAAGGATTGGTGCTTCAGTCGCAAATACTCTAGCAGATGGGCTAAACATTCCGATTGTTGCTATAAAAAAAGAAGATGAAAATGATGATTGGCGACAAAAAGCTTTCGAAAAATTAAAAAATAATGAAAACGATAAAATTGCACTACCTTTTTATGGTAGAGATGCAAATATAACGAAACCGAGGAAATAATGAAAGACAGAATTTCGATAATAGTTGGAAAAATTATTCAGTTTGTATCAAGATTGCGTGGGGGCGGGTCTGCACTACCGGGTCTTGTGGTTGAAAAAATAAATCCAAATTTCATTGGTAATATGCTGGGCAATTTGAAATATGGAGTTGTGGTTGTCAGTGGAACAAATGGAAAAACTACCACAACTAAAATGGTTGTTGAGTTGCTCGAAAGCCAAGGAATGAAAGTTTTCTCGAATAAGACTGGCTCGAATTTTGTTCGTGGTGTTGGAGCTGCACTTCTTTCAGAATCAAGCTGGACAGGCAAATTAAATGCGGACATTGCTGTTTTGGAACTTGATGAAGCACATGCGACACACTTTGTTAAGTTGGTTAAACCTCGTTATTCATTGTTACTAAATGTAATGCGTGATCAACTTGATCGGTTTGGTGAAATTGATTACACGGCAGAGCTTCTTAAGAAAATTGGTGAAAATACTACTAAAAGTGTAGTTTTAAACGCAAATGATACGCTTTTAGGTAAGAAGGCGTTTTCGAAAGATTTTTCCAACGTTGTTAGATTTGGGTTTGATCAAAAATTAGCTGAATTTTTCCCTAATGATGACGAAATGCATAGTGAGAACATAAAAAAGGCTCACCAAAAGATTTCTGTAGATGTTTTATTGGAGGGTTTCTCTGAGGATTCTGCCGATATTGTTTGGGGTGGAAAAGTAAAACGATTTAATCTTAAAATTAGCGGAATTCATAATATTTTAAACCTTACGGCTGCTATTGCTTTAGTTGATGAAATTTTGAAATCTGAAAATATAAAGATTAATAAGACGAAGATTATTTCTTCTGCTGGAAAAATTTTGCCAGCGTTTGGTCGTGGTGAAAAAATTAAAATTAAGGGTAAGACAATTGAGATTATGTTGGTAAAAAATCCAGCTGGTTTTCGAATCAACTTGAAGAACTTCAATCCTGAAAATTATAGTACAATGATTGCGATAAATGATAATTATGCTGATGGCCGTGATATGAGTTGGCTTTGGGATGTTGATTTTTCAGTCTTGAAAGATGCCGGTGTTCAGGAAATAACGGGTTCGCGTGCTTATGATATGGCTATTCGTTTATTCCATGATACGGTTCCATTTGAAGAGGAAAATATCGATACTGATATTCACGAAGCGGTTAAAAAATTTGTTGCAGACAAGAGCAAGAATAAAAGAATTTATGCAACCTATACTGCGATGCTTGAGATTCGAAAAGAACTTTCGAAAATGGCAGAAATGGAGAAAATCTTATGAACCTAAAAGTATTATGGCTTTATGCTAAAGATATGAATATTTACGGCGATTACGGGAATATTCTAGCACTAAAAAAACAAATGGAACTGCGCGGAATTAGTTTTGAGATTATTGAATATAATCCAGGCGATGTTTTTCCAGAAGATGTAGATATCGTTATCGGTGGTGGCGGCCAAGATTCAGGCCAAGGCCAGATTCAGGATGATTTACTAAAAATTGCTCCAAAATTAAGGAAACTTGCAAGCAACGGTGTCCCAATGCTGGTAGTTTGTGGTCTTTATCAACTCTTTGGGAATTCTTTCGAAACAGCTAGTGGCGAGAAAATAAAAGGCATCGGTATTTTTAGGGGTGTTAAAACAATTGGTGGTAGTCAACGAATGATTGGGAATATTGTTGAGAATTCTGATCAATTTGGTGAAATTATCGGCTATGAAAACCATAGTGGAAAAACTTATCTTTCAGAGCATGTTAAGCCTTTAGCAGAAGTGAAAATTGGCGCCGGTAATTTGCCAGATGGTGAATTTGAGGGTGCTTGTTATAAAAATGTTATTGGAACGTATCTTCACGGTTCGCTCCTACCTAAAAATCCAGAAATATCTTTATTTTTAATTGAGCAAGCGTTAAAGAATAGGGATTATGATATGCCAAAAATCCTGTACGGGAATATTCGAAAAGCTAACGTACTCAAGAGAATAACCAACAATGCTCGTGAAATTGCAAAAAAATGTCCACGATAGTACTTGATTTTTTGAACAATATTTGTTAAAATAGTTTGGTATTGGGATGTCGCCAAGTGGTAAGGCACCAGGTTTTGGTCCTGGCATTCGGGGGTTCGAATCCCTCCATCCCAGCCAAACGAAATTATCTAAAAGCTACTCTTTAAAAGGGGTAGCTTTTGACTTTATATAGATTTTATGCTATAATATAAGTACGTTTCTTGATAATATCAAGAAAAGAACTTTTGGAGGTTAGATATTATGAAACAAATGAAAAAAGAAATCAAAAGAAGATTTCTGGAAGGCATTAAGTTTATTATTGTTGTAGGGCTTTTGCTCATATCTTTGAGTTGTGCTGGTTTCTTTAACTGGGCTAAAACTCTTCGAAAAACGAACGATACTCCTACTACGATTGTGGCTAAAACATCAACCAAGAAAATTGATGTTGCAAATAGCATAGCTAGCGAAATGCAGAATAGAAAAGAGGCGTTGCAAAAAAAACTATCCTATCGAGAGGATGGTAAAGAAAAGATCTTTTATGACGTGAGCTATGGTGGGGATGAAGATTCTACTAATCCTGAGGATATTCTCGGCACATTAGAGGTGCCAAAGGTGGGGATTAATATGCCAATATTCGATGGGATTGGCTCAACTGCAAGCTCGCCAAACGGTGATTATAATCGTTTATTCAATGCTGTCACTGTTCGAGCATATCAAGAACTTGGTGTTTCGAATTTCGTAATAGCCAGTCACACCTATAATGTAATGGGGTCTGTAAGCCATTCTAAAGATTGGTTTACTCCGCTTTTGACTGATGAAAGCGGAGTGGTTACTGATAAAATCTCAGATTTAAAACTTAAAAAAGGTGATGAGATTTTTATAACAGAAAACTCTACGGGCTGGAAATATACATTCAGGGTTTCGAAAATTTCATTTGGTGAGAAGGGGAACTCAGAAAATATTGTGTACAAAGATGTTAATTACGATAATCTTTCAGCGCATATTGGAGAACCAATGATCACTCTTCAGGGTTGTTCTGGAGAAAATGACTTGCTGTTCGTGAGGGGGACTCTAGAGAAAATTGAAGACCCTCAATCTGGGGAAACCTATAAACCTTAAACAGATAAACCATTCGAAAAGAATGGTTTTTTATAATATCACAAAAAAGAACCGCTAATCTTTAGAAAAGCGATTCTAAATAATTTCTTTTTGGTGATCTTACCGGGAATCGAACCCGGATTGCCAGGATG
>JABZJO010000018.1:0-7967 GCA_015257755.1 Candidatus Nanogingivalaceae bacterium | reverse complement strand
TTCCTTTTGAATTTGTTTGACTATAAGCCATTTCTATCCTTTCATTACTACTGTTGTATATTTTCATTGTATACTAGTTATTAAGTAGTGTCAAGAGTTTTTATACTTTTGGCGTATATTTTTTTAGAATAAGCTTAAGAATTGTCGTAATTATCATTTTAACTATAATCATAATTATAATTATAAATGCGAGCAATGTTGTCCAACCAGCAAGATCTGGCGACCAAAGTGGTGCGATAAATGTATAAACATATTCTGACTCACGTAAAGATTCAACTTTTAATTGGCCTTGAGTACTTGAAGGATACTTGTTTTGCTCATTCAGGATACATTGTTGATAAGCTAAAGAGTATCCGCCACTAAATCTTGGTCTACAAGCCTGTTCGGCTTTTTTAAAAATATTTCCGTTTGGATTATTTTCGGCGGCATCACGTGCAGCCTGCTCGGCTTTAGCTGAGTCAATCTTATAAATATTAGCCCAGGCGACTTTAACTTCCCTATTAATTTTAAACCAATGCGTTTTATCGCTATACACGATTCCACCACTATTCATATGTGTATGGACATAATTAGCAAACTCAATCGTTGCCTTTCTAGCAGCTTCAACATCGCCAGCTTTATCTGCCGCCTCAACCGCTTCTCGCCGGCGAACCATTCCAACATTATTTAATCTCAGTGCGGTTAGATCGACAAAGATAACAAGTAAAAGCAAAATAAACAACTGCCAATTTTTTAGCGATTGTATCTGTTTAAGACGCTTTTTAATCTTGCCTTTACCCACCATAATTCTTATGTCTATTTTATCAAAAACTTTCAAAAATTACAAATTTTGCTTAATTTTTTCAGCTAATTTTTCACCAACTATTTTCGAAATCTCACTAACCGGAGCTTCGCGAATTCGCTTCACTGAGCCAAATTCACGCAATAATTTTGCTCGTGTTTTTGCGCCAACTCCATCAATTTTTTCTAAAATATTCTGCGTTTGTTTTTTTGTACGCAAATTCGAATGATAGTTAATCGCGAACCTATGCGATTCATCACGAATTCGCTGAAAAAGTTTCATCAAATCGCTAAATTCCGAATTATTCTCGCCCAGTAAATTTCTAGCATGCCCATGCGAATGACTTTGCGACAAATGTAAATTCAAGACCAGAAAATCGCCTTCACGCCGAACCGAAAAATCTTCGCTCCTTTTAGATAAATTTTCATTAAGCCAATCCGTTTTTAGATTAGTGTTTCTATTATCAAAAATAATTTCCTCATCCCGCTTAGCTATTCCAATTGCTAAAATGTCCCTCGGTAAAACTTCCAACGCTGCACTTAATTGGCCTTTTCCACCATCAATTAAAACTAAATCAGGCCGCGCCCATTTTTCATTACGTTTCGAAAATCGTCTCGTTAAAACTTCTTTCATATGCAAAAAATCATCATTTCCACCAGTAGTCATTTTAAATTTTCGATACTCACGTTTATCGCTTAAACCGTTCGAAAAAACCACCATTGAAGCCACGTTATTTTCACCTCCCGTATGCGAGATATCATAAGCCTCAATTCGCCGCGGAGGATTCTCAAGAGAAAGAATTTCTGCCAATTTCGAAAGTGCATGGTCTTTGGAAATATCCAAAAACTCCTCGTTCGAAAAAATAACCTGCTTGCCAAGTTCACTCAAATCCCGCAACTGATTGCGTTTTTTTGCCGCCATTTCGAAATTCTGTTCACTCGCAAAATCAAACATTTCTTTTTCAATTTCAAGCTGGAGCATTTTTCGCTCACCCTTCAAATACCTTGCGAGCTGTTGTAAATTGCGCTTGTACTCAGCCTTTTTTTGATTAAATTCCTGCGAGTCCTGTTCGAAATTTTCCAGCCCTGGCGTTAATCCAATTTGAAAATCTAAACTATTTTTTGCTGGCATTTTTTCGCTCAAATAGTACGGAAAAACTTTTCGAAGCAACCGCACCGATTTTTTTACCGCATTTGAATTATAAAACGGCCCAAAATATTCCGCCGAATCATCAAGCGGATTTTTAGTAAAACTGATATGCGGAATTTTATCACGAAAGCCAATTCGCACATAGGTTGGCGATTTATCATCCCGTAAAAGAATATTATATTGAGGTTTATAGCGCTTAATCATTTCACCTTCCAAAAAAAGCGCGTCCATTTCAGTTTCAACCTCAATCCAATCGGTCATTGCTATTTCCGCCACCAAAGCTTGTGTTTTCGAATCTTTACCGCGTGAATTCTGAAAATATTGCCGAACGCGATTTCGAAGATTTGCCGCTTTTCCGACATAAATAATCTCGTTTTTCGAATTTTTATGAAAATAAACGCCAGCAGAATTTGGCAGATTTTTCAATTTTTCGGCGAGTTTGGTGTTCATTTTATTATTTTAACATTTTTTCGATAAAAAGTCTTGACAAATAGTAAAAAAAAATGATAAAATATCCTTGAATTCGAAAATTGTAGTAGAATATCAGGTTAACCGAACTATTCGGTCGCACTTTTTAGAAAGAGGTGGCAAAATGCCAACTAACGACAACGATGCAACTTTCGGAATGGGTCAAGGTGAAGGAAGTGGTGGGGACCGCAGCTGGTAAGCACCAGTCCATGCCGCAGACTCTAACGGCAATCCAGTAACAGTATCCTTCGGTCAGGGTAATCAAGAAGGTCAAACCCTAATTGCTAGCGGTCATAATAATTTTCTTGATTTCTACGGGGATAAAAATGCTGGCGTCCAACCAAATCACGACCACTACGGCAAAGATGGCAATACTGGCAAAAACGGAGATCGTGGATCCTGGTGGTAGTTGTCGCAATGACTGTTCATTTTTGAGCAGTCATATTTTATAATATATAAGGGGAGTAAAATGATGAACAAAACAACACTCTACAACAGTTGGCTAGATAGCCTTAAAGAATCTCTCGATAATCAAGATGCGGAAAAAGCCCAAATAATAGCCTCGAAAATTTCAACCGAGCTACATTCAGATTACGATAAAAATTCACCGATTAGTATAATTGGGTTGAACGAAATCGCCGACTATATAATAAGCCACCTATTAAATTCGCCCAACGACAAACAATCTTATGACGAAATAGTGAAATTTTATAACGAGCTAAAATCATAATCCGCCTAGAGTAAGCCAAAACTTGCTCTTTTTTATAAAATATTTTATAGTTAGATTATCATGATTATCGAAAAAGCAAAATTTCCAGATTATCATTACGAATTTTATTATTCTATTTTTAAAGATGGTTCTGAATACTTTTTAGAGTTTGATTTTTACGGGCCAGAAATTGATTTTTCGAAAAATTCAGAAGTCGCAAAAGAAATTTTCGAAACAGTCGGCGTTGATTTTATTGATTGGAAAGTTAAAAATAAAATTGCAAAAGTCCAGCTTCAATTTCCAGAAAAAACCTATATTTAATCATTTTTTGATAATGCAAGCAAATTTAACATAAAATCAATCTGTTTTGTTAAAAATTTTAGCAAGATTTTTTACAAATATAAAGCAAACTTGGTAGCTGCAATTGGGTCTTTTTTATATAATTAGTGTTATAATATTTAATATGAAAGGACAAAAAATGTTTAGCCAAAATTTGCAAAAACTACGTGCTACAAAAAATATTTCGCAAGAACAACTTGCCGATAAAATTGGAGTTTCGCGACAATCAGTTTCAGCCTGGGAAAGTGAAAAATCTTCACCAGAGCTTGAAAAGTTAGTTGCTATAAGTAATCTTTTTAATATTAGTTTGGATGAATTAACTGGTGAAATTTCAACCAAGAAAATAGATTTCGATAAAGAAGACTATAATAAAACTTATAGAAAAATTGCCATAATCCGATCTTTAGGAATTTTTATTTTATTCTTAGGAATCACCCTCGCTACTTTTTCTTCAGGATATGATTTTAAAATGCGACAATCTCTACTCTCGGATTCAATGCCAGACTTCTCTATACTTTCCAGTATCGTTCTAATGTTGTCACTAGCAATCGCAGTGCCATTGTTCATCCTTGCTAGAAACTTTGATAAAACAGCAATTGAGAATCTTACCGAATCTAATACGAAAATTAACGAAGTTTTTTCGAAAAAAGAAATTCAAAACGCTGAGAGTATCGAAAGCTTTAGCAAAATGGCTCTTGTTTCGATAATCTTCATTGCTATAGCTAGCCATCAAGTTATCTACAATTTCACAAATCTTGGTGGAAGAAGTGCATCAACGATTTTTATGCTCTTACTTGGAATTGGACTTTCTATATCAACCTATGGTAATTCTATTTTTGCTAAAATTAGCAACTTTAACGAAATCGAAAGTGAAAATAAAGAGAAAAATCGAAAAATTGGCCTTTTCGCGGCTATTACAATGATGTCGATTACAGCAATTTATCTAACTTATAGTTTTATCACTAATGATTGGTCTTCGGCAAGAATTTTTTATCCTGTAGGCAGTATCGCGGTTGGAATTTTTGCAGTAATCACCAACCATAAAAAATAAATAACGAAAAAACGCTCAATTTATAAACTGAGCGTTTTATATTTTCGAAAATTAGTTTTTATATAGTGCATGCGAGTTTGCTGCAACACGTTCAAGAAACAATAGTTGTGCCTGAGAAACGTTTTCAGCTTTACCAGCCCAAGCTTGCAATGCAGACAATTGAAGTGCTCTAGCATAGCTATATGTAACTCCCCAATCAAAGGGGCCAAGATTTGTAATTTCTTGCAAATTATCTGTTGCTCGAGTCGGTGTTTGACCACCAGACAAGAATACAATACCCGCTAATTCTTTAGGAACAGAATTTTTCAAGGCCGCAATAGTTTCGCGTGCAACTTCTCTTGAAGATGATTGAATTTCATTTTCAGAACCAGCAAGAACCATACCTGTTTTTAAGATTGTTCCAGCAAGATCAACTTTAAAGATTTCTAATTCTTTAAACAGACTCTTCAAAATCTTTTCAGTAATCTCACGACACTGCTTTATCGTATGGTTTCCTGAATAAACAACTTCTGGCTCTACAATTGGTACAATTCCATATTTTTGACAAGCTTTCGCATATTGAGCCAAAATTCGTAAATTCGCCTCAATGGCAGCATCGCTCGGAGTTCCTTTTTCTTTATTTATCTCAAAAGCAACTCGCCATTTTGCAAAGTCAATATTCATTTTTGAATATTTTTCAAGCTTTTGGTCCAAAGAATCTAGACCTACAGAAATAGTCTCACCTTCAAAACCAGCTAAAGGCCGAAGCCCACCATCAAGTTTAACACCAACTAAAATATCTCGGTTTTTCAGATATTCAACAAAATTAACACCTTCAGAAGTATTTTGTTCAACAGTTTCTTCAAATAGAATAATTCCGCTTAAATAATTCTCGATATCTTGAGTTTTAAAGAACATTTCCCTATAAGCTCGGCGATTTTCAAAATTATCTTCAACGCCAATACTTTCAAACTTTTTATGGATATTTCCACCAGATTCATCCGCCGCAAAAATTCCTTTTGGTCGAGCGACTAGGCTTGATGCAACTTTATGCAGCCTTCCTTTAATATCTGGTGTATCACTTATTATTTCAACTGGTAATTTATAATTTTTACGATTTAGGATTTGTTGCGCATAAAAAGGTTTTAGAACATCATTAAAATCTGATTTATTCGCAATTGTTAGCGCTAGCCGCAAGCTCTCTTCTAAATTAGAAGAGTTTGAAAAGTTTTCAGCCACAAAAGCAGCCTGAAAAATATTACTCTGATAAAAAGAATTCAATCCAAAATCGGCTTCTGTGCTGGCAATTTTTTCTTTATTTCCAACGACTATTTTATCTCCGTCAAAAATAACTACGCTACGAACACCAACCTTCAATAAAGATTCAACAACAGTTTGGTAATTGGAGTAATCGATTAAATCGCTTAAATTTTGTTTTCGAAAATCTACAAAAACTAAATTCGCTCGAACAAAGAGCTCCCTTGATAAGTCTTGATCTAGATCGGCAATGTTATAAACCAGCTCAATTTGTCGGTTTTCAGATAGATATTTTCGAAAATCCATCAAATAAGATTCCGAAAAGTTTGTATCCGCGATATAGATTAAGTCTGGTGCATAAGGTGGAGAATTCCATTTTGTTTCGCGTGGATTACTTGTTAAGATAAAACTCTTGCCCTTATATGAAACGATAAATCGTTCAACTAAGGAATCGTTAATTTCACTATATTCAAATTGAGATATCCCTTTTGGATTAGCATTCGAAAAAGCCTTGAAATGAGCGGCTGTAAAAATCTTCTCGCTTAAAATTGTACCACCAAAAATACCAGCTTTCTTTTTATAATTCAAAGTAGAGTCATCAAAAGTTAAATCGTAATGAAAATCATTAAGTTCGTCTTTGTATATTTTTTGATCTTGAATATCTAGAAAACTGTCTTTTGTTGCATTTCCAATCGATAGAATCGTCGGTTTCATTTCCCACCTTTAAAAATTATTATGCTTTTGTTTAATTATACCAAATTTTTAACACCAACGCAAATCTAAAGATTAAACAAGTCGTTTAAACTTTCCGCAACAGTTGGGTGCGTAAAGATTTGATCTCGCAAAACCGTATAATCAAGATTGGCATCAATTGCGGTTTTTATAATATTTATCACTTCTGGTGAATTGTAGCAGAACAAAGCTGCGCCTAAAATTTTATTCGTCTGCGCATCAACTACGGCTCGCAAAAGCCCCGTTGTCTTAAACTCAAGTTGAAGCTTTGGAATCGCTGCGGCTGGAATTTCTTTCACTTTAATTTTGAAACCTTCCGCTAGAGCTTGCTTTTCAGTTAAACCAACTTTCGAAAATGGAACCTGTAGGAAAACTGAATTTGGTAAATTTTTGCGATTATTTAAGGAATATCCGCCATTACCATAAAATTGCGAACGCAAAATTCGAAAATCATCCAAAGAAGCATAAGTGAATTGTTCTTTTCCGCGCACATCACCAACCGCCCAAACTTTTGGATTTGAAGTTTGGAGTTTTTCATCCGTCCAAATTCCACCATTTTCAAGCGTTTTAATTCCCGCTTTTTCAAGATTCAATTTCGAAGTTGCGGGTTTTCTTCCGACCGAAACCAACACTTTGTCAAACGCAAAATTTTCGCCATTATTTTTTACTAGAATTCCATTTTCAGTATTTTCGAAAGCTTCAATATTTGCATTAAATTCAAAATTAACACCTTGCGAAACTAGAAAATCATAAATCGCTTTTTGCATCGAATCATCTTCATCGGCTAAGATTTTATCAAACTTCTCAAAAATTGTAACTTTTGTGCCTAATTTTGCTAAGGTTGAAGCAAATTCCAAACCAATAAATCCACCGCCAATGATTGCTAGATTATCAATTTTTTCTTGGTTATCAAGAAGTTCTGTGCTTGTAAAGATTTTTGAATTTTGCAAACCTTCTTCAATTCCTTCAATTTTAGGAATAAAACTTTCCGCACCAGTATTAATGATAATTTTATCGGCCGAAAGCTCAAGTTTTTTACCATTCGATTCAACTAAAACCGTGTTCTCATCTAGAAATGAGCCAAAGCCATCAAAAACCGTAATCGAATCGTTATCAGCCAACATGTGATAGTTTTTTGAGTTTAACCGCTTAACAACATCGCCTTTACGCGAAATCGCTTCTTCGAAAGTTAGATTCTCGCTTGCCGCAACCGCTAAAGTCTTTGTTGGAATGCAAGCAATGTTAATGCAAGTTCCACCATACATTTTTGAAGATTTTTCAACCAGAGCAATCTTTTCACCTTTATTTACTGCTAAAACAGCTAGCGTTTTTCCAGCTTTTCCAAAACCAATTATAACTTTATCAAATTTCATCTTACCTCTTTTCTCTTTCTATTTTATCATATTCAACTTAGAAAAATCTTAAATTAAAAAGAAAAACCCCCGATTCTTCGGGAGATTTTCTTGGCTCCCCTTGATAGAAATATTACTAACCAGCAACTA
>JABZJO010000097.1:0-1520 GCA_015257755.1 Candidatus Nanogingivalaceae bacterium | reverse complement strand
CCATTTGGGCTTGCACAACAAGGAAAAGCTTTTCGAAACGAGATTAGTCCGCGTGATTTTGTATTCCGTTCGCGAGAATTTGAACAAATGGAAATTGAGTATTTCGTAAAACCTGAAAACTGGGAATCTGAGTTCGAAAAACTCCTTCAATTAGTTCGAGAATTCTTAACTGAAAAAATGGGTCTTCCAAAAGAGTCTTTGTTTGAGCTTGAAGTTCCAGCCGAGGATCGAGCTCACTATTCAAAACGAACGGTGGATTTCGAATTTAATTACCCAATCGGTAAAGAAGAATTGATGGGGATTGCTTATCGAACCGACTTCGACCTTGGAAATATTCAACGGGCAAGTGGTAAAAGTATGGAATATACAGACAAGCAAACTCGCGAAAAGTTTATTCCACATGTGATTGAGCCAAGCTTTGGTGTTGAGCGCTTATTGATGGCGGTTCTTTCGAATGCTTATACTGAGGTTGAATCTGAAGGCAAAACTCGAACTTATCTAGCTTTACCAGAAAACCTTGCGCCAACTAAAATCATTGTGGCTCCACTTTTGAAAAACAAAGAGGCTTTAGTTGAAAAAGCTAGAGAGGTTTATTCTGAGCTTCGCAAAAAATACAAAAATGTAGAATTTGATTTGAGTGGAAAAGTTGGTAAAGTTTACGCCAAAGCAGATGAAATTGGTGTGCCAAAAGTTGTTGTGATCGATTTCGAAACAGTTGACGGTGATGGCCTAGTTAGCGTTCGAAATCGTGATGATGCCTCACAAATTCGCGTAAAATCAAGCGAGATTTAATGAAGAAGATTAGTTCGGCGCAAAACCCTCTGGTTAAAAAACTTGTTCAGCTTTCGGAAAAGCAAAGTTTTCGAAACAAGCAAAAAATGACCATTATTGAGGGTGCGCACCTGACGGCCGAGTGGCTCAAGCGCTTCGGTGCGCCGGATTTTTGCGTGCTTTCTAGTTCTTCAAAAAGAAGCGAAGAAGTTGAAGCGATTATTCAAAAATGCGAAGAATTGAATACTGGAATTATTGAGCTTGAGTCTAAAATATACTCAAAGATTAGTCCTGTTATTGAGGGTGTTGGTGTTTTATTTGTTGTGAAAACACCAGAAAATCAAAGTATTGATTTTTGTGAAGACACAATCATTCTCGATAGAGTTCAAGATCCAGGAAATCTGGGGACAATTTTGCGCAGCGCAGTTGGTTTTGGTGTTAAACAAATAATTTGTTCAAAAGGAACTGTTTCGGCTTGGTCGCCAAAAGTTTTGCGAGCAGGGATGGGGGCGCATTTTCAGCTAGAGATTTTCGAAAATGAAGATTTAAAAGATATTATCGAAAAGCTTAAAATTCCAACTTTTGCAACAAGTCTAAAGGCGCAAAAAGCAGTTTATGATGAGGATTTTACAGTAAAAACTGCTTGGCTTTTTGGTAATGAGGGCTCTGGCGTTTCAGAAGAAATTCTTTCGAAAGTTAAGAAAAAGGTGATAATTCCACAAATTGGCGAAATTGAAAGCTTGAATGTT
>JABZJO010000017.1:0-8138 GCA_015257755.1 Candidatus Nanogingivalaceae bacterium | reverse complement strand
TTTTGTGAGTGGCAAGAGATTTATGACATTGAACAGATGGAGTTTTTGCTAAATGCGTTAATTCGCGACAAGACCTTGAGTGGTATTTTTGGTGAAAAAATAAATGAAGATGAGCCAAAAAATAGAATTTCGGCGATGCGAATTATTTTTGAAGAACAGCAAAAAAAGCTTGAAAAAGTGCCAAAAATTCGCGAAATTGCTGAAAAATTAGACTTCCCAATGAGTAGAGTTTTATTCAAGATGGAGCAAGCTGGTGTTGAAATCTGTCCAAATATTTTTGCAAAAATGAGTGAAAATTTTGCCGGAGAGATTGCTAAATTAGAATCTGAAATTTTTCAAATTGCAGGCAGGGAATTTAATGTGGCGAGTCCACTTCAACTTTCGAAAATTCTGTTTGAAGATTTAGCTTTACCAACAAAAGGTATTAAAAAATCAAAAAACGGGTTTTCAACTGGCCAAAAAGAATTAGATAAACTACGTGAATTTAGCCCGATTATTGAAAAAATTGAACGCTTTAGGGAATTTTCGAAATTGAAAAATACCTATGTCGATGCTTTGCCAAAACTTGCTGATAAAAACAATCGAATTCACAGTACTTTTGCTCAAGATATTACAACAACAGGTCGGCTTTCTTCAAGTAATCCAAATTTGCAAAATATTCCAATCAGGTCAGATCTTGGTCGAAAAATTCGTGAAGGTTTTGTGGCTAAAGATGGAAAACTTCTGGTTTCGGCGGATTATTCGCAGTTTGAGTTGCGTCTTGCGGCTGTTTTGTCGGGAGATAAGGTGCTCGTTGAAACTTTTGAGAAAGGTTTAGATATTCACGCAAAAACGGCTAGTGAAGTTTTTAACGTTCCGCTAGAGGAAGTTTCGAAAGATCAGCGACGTGTTGCAAAAATTATTAATTTTAGCGTTCTTTATGGTGTTGGTGCGCATAATCTTTCTGGTACGATTGGTGTTGGTTTTTATGAGGCTAAAAAATATATTGAAGAGTATTTTAACGCACACAGACCGATTCAAGATTTTATGGATAAAACTTTAGAGAAAGCTAAAAATGAAGGCTATGTTGAGACATTCTTTGGTCGAAGGCGACCTACGCCAGATATAAATTCGAGTAATTATATGATTCGCGAAATGGCAAAACGAGCTGCGCAAAATATGCCAATTCAAGGAACTGAAGCAGATTTGATGAAGCGAGCAATGCTTGTTGTTGACGAAAAAATTACGCAAGCGGGCTTGGGTGAACAAATTTTGCAGATCCACGATTCAATTTTAATAGAAACACCAGAAGAAAATGCAGACAAAGTTGCTGAAATCCTAAAAAATGTGATGGAAAATGTTGCGCCAGAACTACCAGTTAAATTAAAGGTTGAGGTGTCGGTAGGAAAAAATTGGCTAGCACTATGAAAAAACCCGCTTTAATGTAAAGCGGGTTTGGGTAAGAAAAAAGAGTTGATTTTTTACAAAAGAAAGATTTTATTTTTCTTTCTTAGATTGGAATAATCCAATATATTGGAATAATCCAATGAGAGCTGCTGCGGCAAAACCTAGCAATGTTGCTGAAGATTCATTATTATCGTTATGGTTAACTGCTGCGGTATCTACTGTACCAGCGGCCTCCTTAACAATAGCTTGTGAATTTCCAGCATTTGGATTGTTAGCTTTTGCTGTTGTATCTTTTGCTTGTTCTGTTGGAGCAGAAGTTGCATTAGATTTTTCAGCAGCTTTGTTTGCTACAGAGTTATCTTTAGTTGCTGCAGCTTTTTTGCTGTTAGCATCTTTAGATTTTTCTGCTTTAGCTGGTTTGCTATCGGCTTTTTTATCAGCTTTAGCTTTTTCTGTTGCAGTAGTTTTATCATCTGCTTTTTGAGATGGTTTTTCTACTGCAGGCGCTTCGCTAGTTGAAGGAGCCGTACTTGGAGCAGGCGCTTCGCTAGTTGAAGGAGCCGTACTTGGAGCAGGCGCTTCGCTAGTGCTAGCGTTAGGGTCTACAGAGTAGTAGCGATAATACAAGACATTATCTTCAGGATTCGCATGGTTTACTAGCGGATCCTCAACTGTGATAGTGTCTCCAGCTGAATAGCTTTTACCGTCACTACCCGTGATTGTGTAGTACGGGTAGCCCTCTAGTTCATCAGCTGGTCGTACTGTATATCCAGCAGGTGTGACTACATTACCAGTAAGCCAACCAACAGTTGAGTCTTCCGGTGCTGAATAGTCAAGATATAACATACGGTTAAGTGCTGGATCGTTTGCTGTAACTTCTTCAGCATAAACATATTGTGTAGTAATGTTTTGAGCCTGTACGGCTGTCGCAACTGTAATAGCAGCAACCAAAACGACACCATATTTTGCAAGTTTTTTGTTAAGAGACATGATACATGCCCTCCTTTTATAATATTTTTTTAAAGTTCTAAGTTTTAAATTCTATAATAAAAATCAACTCTGATTAAATAATACCATAAAACGTTAAAAATGTCAAGTATATTTTAATATTTTCTATTGTAAAACTTGATTTTTATAACGCTTTTGTTTATAATGGGGCTTAGGAAAACTATAATTTTTTATAAAGGTGGAAGGGAATTATAAAGATGAAAAGGCGTAAAATAATATTTGGCTTAGTTTTAGTTGTTGCTATTTTGAGTTTGGGCGCAAATATTTTTCAGTTTATTAGATATAATAATGATGTGACTGCAGTAAAAAGCCCAGTTGGAACAGTTTGTAACGATAAAATTATCGATAAATACAACAACATAAAAGGACCAAAAGATGCATATGAGAAAAACTCAAAAGCTCTAGGTGAAGAAATCGCAAAAATGTCGGGGAACGAAAAAGATGCCAACTGTGTAGCGATAAGATTTTTGATCGGAACGAATAACCAACAGGAAACATATAAAACTCTAAAAGCATTGGTAGAAAAAGGCCAAAGCCCAAGCCTTAAAATTGCCAACATCCGTAACATATATAAAATGGACCCTTCAGGTTTTGAAATTGAAAGTGTAGGGGACGCACTCAATGAATAGTAGAAGAATATTGCTTGCTATAGCGCTTTCTTTTTTTGGTGTTATAGCGCTATCTAAAGGTGCAAGCGCCGGTGTGCCTTTATCGGTACAAAGGCAGTTAAGAGATGCTTGTAGGGGTGGGACTATGGATCAGGTTGAATATGATGGTTCCACATCTTTCTTTGAGGAGTACGGTAATAATGACGTAGTTTCTGCAAACTGGGTTTCTTCTGATATTAATGGAGATAATGTTGTTAATGCTGTTTATGAGAAGCGTAATTTTGAAATTAGTGAAAATAATAGAATTTTCTATATGAATACGGCTGTTTTGCCATGTAGAGGGCATCAGAGCGGTACTGCAGTTAATGTTCGAGTTGATGCGGGGCGATATAACGCTGGAGATTTAATTGTCTCTCCTCCCCGGGCTTATGGTACTTACGGGCAAGGCCACTATCATCAATATAATTTTGGCCAAGGTCAGCTAATGCGCAGCGGTCAGATTAAGATTATTGTAAAAAGTAGTGCTATAAACAGACTTAGAGATGGCGATTACATTAGCTTTTCATTTCACCAATGTGCCAAGCCGAATTTAACAGATATAAATTATGGTACAGATATAGACAATAATGATATTGGTAAGGGGCCAGGTGGTTGTTATAGTCGAAAGATAGACATACGTGTCAAAGTGCCAAATAGATTCAACGTTGAATCTAGCACCAGGGCGGCAGTATTGAATTCTAGCCAGAGTCTAAACTCTAATGACTCAAGGTTCAGGGATAATGGCCGAAGCAATCCACAGGTAGCAAGAGTTGGTCAATGGGTTTCATTCAGGCACCGCGTAACGGCTAAAGACTTCAACAGGCCTGATGTCCAAGGTTTTGGATCTTATACTACATTTAGAAATAACGGTAGTGGGGATACGCCTATTAGTAGCAACGGTGGTTTTATTTGGCGAAGATATGGCTATGAATCTCAAAAAACTTTGATTAATCAAGGTCTTCTTACTGACCCAGTAAATAGCGTGAATGGAAATAATGAAACATTCAGGGTTACCAGAGATATGGCTGGAAGAACTATTTGTTCAAGTATGGCATATAGAATTGAAGCTGGAGATGTAGATGGGCGCAATAGATACAATCAAAGAACAAACGAGGCCTGTGTATATGTTCCATATAACTTTGATATCACTCCTTGTGTGCAAATAGATAGAATTAGAAACTGTTCAGGTGGTGATATTGACGTGCCAACTGATGGTAGAATTCCGCCGGATCCAAATAACGGTGAAGAAATTGAAGTTCCTGATAATGGAACAAGAACTTCTCCAATAAAATATAAAATTACAACTTGGCGTGTTCCTGCTGTTAGAGAGGCGCGCCCAACTGTAAATAATAGGCGAGAAAACGAAAACGGCGATACTTGTGCTGCAAATAATTTCTACTGGCAAGTTTATCAGGGGTTAGAAAACTGTAAAGTTGTTAGAGAAGATAGTTCTGGAAGTTCGTATGATAAGAGCACAAAAGTTGCAGATTACATTCCTGAAATTGAAGAAGGAGCTGAAGCTGGAACAAGGTATTGTGTGGCGCTTTCAATTTCACCATATAAGATGAGCGATACGCAAAGTAGGGCTGAGCAAGAAGCAAACAGTAAGCAGTGGAGGCACAGTGCGCCAATCTGTATTAAGGTTGTAAAAATGCCAAAAGTTCAGTTCTGGGGAAATGGTGTATTTTCTCGCGCAGGTATTAGAACTAGCTTATCTCCAACAAAAGAAGGAGTATTGGGTTCTTGGGTTGAGTATGAAGCTATAACAGGTGGAACTATTCGAAATTTCCGCACAGAATCTTCACAAAGCACACGTCGATTAGCTATTGAAAACTATACTTCAACGGGTAATTTTGGACAAGGAGCTCCAAGTATTGAATTGGTTATTAGTTCGATCTCTTCCAGGTTCCCTAGGCAAAACTCAGATAGTGCAGAAACAAGAGTTACTGTTTACAACAATAACAATACTACAATAAATGTAAATGGTCTTCTAGCAGCAGATAGGCGAACGGAGATTATCTATGGTAATAACCTTCGAATTTCTGACAATATTATTAATAGTGATAGGACTGTAAATAGCGACAGAGATTTCAGGCAGATAATAATTATTGCAGATGGAAATATTACTATTGATCAAAATGTGAAAAGAATCGATGCTTGGTTGATTGCTAAGGGAACTATCAACACTTGTGCTGTAAATGGTCTTCAAAATATACAAAATGTTACAATAGGAAATTGTAACGAGCAGTTGCAGATTCGGGGTGGAACACTTTCGAATAGGCTCAGGTTGTGGCGAACATTTGGTTCTGATGGAAAGACTGCCAGTTCTCTTTCGGAGCCAGCAGAAATAATCAAGCAGTCTGCAGATACATATCTGTGGTCGCAAGCACAATCTGGCGGCCAAGGAAAGATCGTAACAACTTACACTAAGGAACTTCCGGTGCGATATTAAGGAGAAACAATGAAGAGTAGTAAGAATTTTAAAAAAGGTGGCGTTTCAATATTTATCGTCATCGTTGTCGGTGTTTTAGTTTCGATTATGTCGGCAAGCTTCCTTAGGCTTATGTTTCGCGATCAAGAGCAAGCTAGCAAGCTAGACCTTTCACAAAGTGCTTACGATAGTGCGCAGGCCGGAGTTGAAGATGCAAAAAGATTTTTGCGAATCTTCCGAGCGGCCTGTGGGCCATCTGGAACGGGTATTTTTGAAGGTGTAACCCATAACTGTAACGCTATGAGAAGTGCAATCCAAAATGAGAGTTGTTATACTCTAGCGACTGCAGGAATTGGTAATCCTAACGGTGAAACAATCATTCAAACAACCTCTGGAGCCGGTGGAGCAAGTAACGATGCAAGTTTAAACCAGGCGTATACATGTGTAAAATTAAGAATGAATACTGCTGATTTCTTAGGAAGAACTAATGACGGTTCGCCTTCGGTGATTAATCTTAAGGGTACTGCAGCGTTTGATCGTGTGCGTATTCGATGGCATTCAAGAGAAAATATGACAAATGGCAATAATATCGCATTAGACTCATTAAGTAATCCATCGGTACGCCCAAGGATTGATTCACGAAACTGGCGCAACCAAAACCGACCTGCTATTTTGAAGGCTCAATTCTACGGTTATATTCCGGGTTCTGGAGGATCGTCTTCAAACATGGATACACCATACCCAGATGATGGAAATGGTGCAAGTGAGATGCTTTTCTATCCAATAAACAGTAATAGCAGTAATATATTAAGTCCAGACATACCAAATATGCCAAGGGTTCGAAGAAATGAATCTTCTTCAGATGCAACTACCGACTACACTTTTACAAGGTGTTCGGATAGAATGGATGCGAATTCTAATACATATGCTTGCCAAACGACGGTAAATATTGGCCGAAGTGTCGATCCTCGTGATGTTCTATATTTACGCCTAACGCCTTTAATGAATGATTCGAACTTTAAAGTTGAATTGTTAAATGGTGATAATATTGTTGATTTTGCTGGTGTTCAGCCAAAAGTTGATTCAACTGGTCGCGCTAATACACAGTTAAGGCGTGTGGAGAGTAGGATTGGATTTAACGATACTAACTTCCCGGTTCCTTTATTCTCGGCACAAACTGAAAGTAACGAAGAACCTATTTGTAAAGAGTTTTCAGTAACACGATTAACTAATTCGAATGTTAACTGTAGAAATCAGTAATATAAGCAATATAAAATAGCCTTTCGAAAGGCTATTTTATTTATATTTTGATTATTTTGCGTATTCGATTGCTCGAGTTTCTCGTATAATATTAACTTTAATTACACCAGGATATTGCATTGTGCTTTCGATTTTATCAGCGATATCTCGAGCCATTTTAATTGCTGAAAGATCGTCAACGGCTTCAGGAGAAACAATTACTCGAATCTCGCGACCAGCTGAGATTGCGTAAGCTTTGTTTATACCTTTGAAACTTGTAGCAACATTTTCAAGCTCGCGCATTCGTTCTACAAAGTTTTCAGCAGAAGCATTTCTTGTTCCTGGTCGAGAAGCACTCATTGCGTCAGTTATTTTAACTATAATTGCTTCGACCGTAGTAGCTTCAACATCTTCGTGATGCGCAGCTATGGCATTAACCACGCGTGGATCCATACCATATTTTTCAGCAAGTTCAGCACCGATTTGGGCGTGTTTTCCTTCAATCTTATGAGTTACAGCTTTTCCAATATCGTGGAATAGTGCGGCAGTTTTGGCGATTGTTACATTTGCACCAATCTCTTCAGCGATGAGTCCAGCAACATTAGCCATTTCGGTTGAATGTTTAAGAACATTTTGGCCGTAGCTTGTTCGAAATTTTAGTTCACCTAAAAGCCGTAGCATTTCACGAGGTAAGCCAGAAAGCCCAACTTCTCGTGCAGCATCTTCGCCGGCACGATTGATTTCTTTATTAATTTCGCGCTCTGCTTTTTCTACAACTTCCTCGATTCGTGCAGGATTAATTCGGCCATCCTTCATCAATAATTCGAGCGCAAGTCTAGCAATTTGGCGGCGAACAGGGTTAAAGCTTGATAAAACAACCATTCCGGGAGTGTCATCAACGAGAATATCTACGCCAGTTTCGCGTTGAAGGGCTTGAATGTTGCGACCTTCTTTTCCGATAATCCGGCCTTTCATCTCGTCGTCTGGGAGCTTAAGAGCGGTAACGGTTCTTTCGGCTGTAACTTCGCTAGAAATTCTTTCCATAGCTGAAACTAAAATTGTTTGAGCTCGTTCTTCGGCATCTTCAGTTGCATTTTTTTGAAGTTTTGCAACTAGGTTTATCATATCTTGAGTTACACTTTTTTCGGTAAGTTTAAGGATTTTCTCGGCAGCTTCTTTTTTCGAAAGTTTTGCAATTTTTTCGAGTTTTTCATGCTGTTTTTCTCGAATTTCCTTAACTTCATTCTTGAGTTTTTCAACTTCAATTTCGTCATTTCGAAGTTTTTCGTTACGAGAATCAATTTGATCAAGCTTTCGATCGAGTGATTCTTCGCGCTCGGCTAAACGATTTTCGGTTTTTCGAATTTCCTTGCGTCGTTCAGATTCATCTTCGTTAGCTTTCTCGGTGATTCTTAATGCTTTTTCAT
>JABZJO010000016.1:0-8153 GCA_015257755.1 Candidatus Nanogingivalaceae bacterium | reverse complement strand
ACTCTCATCACTTGCTTGGAAGGCAGGTATATTAGCCGTTATACGACGCCCGCATACAGTTATTATATCAAAGAATTTTTATAAAAGCAACACTTTTTTGAAAAAAGAACATGTTTATGTTAATATAATAACATGAAGCTGAACGATTATGTTGTAAAATCTAATTTGGAAGAAGTTGCTCACTCGAGTGGTTATGCTAAAGCTCAGTCTGGTAGGCGTTTTGGCGCTGCTAGTACACAAAGCTTTAGTCAGCGTCAGGCGGTGGATTATCGTAACTCGAGAATTCGTTCCTACGGTGATTCAAAATTAGGCCAATTAAGAATGGCGCAAAAAACTAAAATGGAGTCATCAATGACAGCCCTTGATCAAATTCGTCAAAAACGTATTGAAAGAGAAAATAATGAATATATGTTTAACTCTAATCGTCAAAAAAATACGGTTACTGGTAATCAAATTGATCGAGCAACTAGAATGAGAATGGAAGCGCGAGGGATGGATAGTGAAAATAGATTCGATAATGTTTCTCAGTCGGGAGTGGCTGGTTTTTATGGTTCTTCAAGAACCTCGCAATCCACGCAGAATATTACGAAAGGTTTTCAGCCAGAAATTAAACCAAAATTTTAAAGCTTGATTTTTAACCGAGCGTGTGTTAAAATTATTAAAGCTATGGCGGATGTAGCTCAGTTGGTTAGAGCGCTGGTTTGTGGCACCGGAGGCCGTGGGTTCGAATCCCATCATTCGCCCCAAGTAAATTTGAGCGTAAAGCTCTTTTTTATTTGACTAAAAATATAAAATATGGTATAATTTTGACTAGTTTTTTGCCGAGGAGGAATAAAAATGGTAAAAATGAACCTTGAAGATATTAGATTTACGGATGATATGCATAACAAATTTTCTAGCACTTTTCAGGAATTTCTTTCTTCTCACTTAAGTTTTCAGAGTTTAGAGAAGGAGTATGTTAAAATATTAACAGCTATTGAATCGTCGCTGATATTAGCAGCTCAAGACATACTTAGAGAAAGCTCTGAGATTGAAAATATTGATACGGAGATTGAGATCATGACAATTTTTGAAATCCTAAATGGTGAAGAGTTAAGTGAAAGTTCGGTGGTTGGATTTAATTTGAGGGTTATGAAGTATATACTTGAAAATATAAACAATTATAGCTCTGAGACTGTTAATCGTATGTGTAGAAATGCTAGAGAATATTATAATAAGCACAAGTGTTCTCTAGATTAATAAAAAACTCCCAGTGTCGGGAGTTATTTAATTATGAAAATAAAGTTTCAATTTTTGCGCCAAGCGAATTTAATCGTTCGGCAAAGTCTTCATATCCGCGATTAATATTGTAGACGTCGCGCAAAGTTGAAATTCCTGGCGCGGCAAGCATTGCAATCAAAACAACAACACTTGGGCGAAGCGCACTTGGAGCGATAATGTCAGCTGGTTTCCATTTTGTCGGACCGGATATGTAAACACGGTGTGGGTCAACGAGCTCAATTCTAGCATTTAACTTTGAAAGTTCCGTAAAATAAATCGCGCGATTTTCGTAGCTCCAGTCGTGAACTAAGGTTCTACCTTCTGCAACTGTGGCAATTAGGCCTAGAAAAGGTAAATTATCCATATTTATCCCGGGGAAAGGCAGTGCGTGCAATTTGTCTTTTGCGGCGTGCAGCTTTGATTTTTTAACGGTAATATCAACCAAGCGAGTTTTTTTGTTTTTCGAAAGATATTCGGGGCTAATTTCGAATTTTGCGCCCATTTGTTCAAGTGTTGCGAGTTCGAGTTCGTTGAATTCAATAGGTGCGTGTTTAATAGTAATTTCTGAATTTGTCACTAGGGCAACAGCAACGAATGTAATAGATTCAATCGGGTCTTCGCTAACATAATATTCAACATCTTTGTTTATTTTATCTACCCCGTGAATTACTAATGTTGTAGTACCGATTCCTTCAATTTTAACACCTAATTTTTCTAAAAAGAAACACAAATCTTGAACCATATAGTTTGGACTAGCATTACGAATAGTAATTTTTTGTCTTGAAAGCGCAGCGGCCATAATGATATTTTCGGTAGTTGTGTCGCCGCGTTCGGTTAAAAGAATAGCTTTTTCAACCTTTTTAGGTTTATTTATAACATCGTAATAATCCGTTTCTGCAACGATATTTGCCCCAAAATGTTTAAGACCAGCAAGATGTGGCTCAACGGTTCTGGTTCCGAGATTGCAGCCACCCGAAAAAGGAATTTGAAAATTAGAATATTGATGTAGGAGTGGTCCAAAAAACATTAAAATACTGCGAGTTCGCTTGGCTGAATCGATATTCATATTTTCGAAATTTAATTCATTTGGTGGTATAATTTCTAGATCATTAGAGTCGTTTAACCATTTTGTTTTGACACCAATCGAATTCAAAACTTCAAGAATTCTGTTAACTTCTTCAATTTTTGCAACATGACGAAGAGTAGTTTTTCCTTTATTTAGAAGGGAGGCACAAAGTAGCCCGACTGCTGCATTTTTTGAGGTTTTAACTTCAATCTCTCCGGAAAGTTCACGGCCGCCATGAACTCGAAAATTAGTTTTTTTCTGAGAATTAACAGATATAATTTCGCTAGAAAGTTCTTCTGAAATACGTGCAAGCATTTCAACAGTAATATTTTGTTTACCACTTTCAATGCGATTTATTGCGCTTTGCGATGTACCAATTTTTTCGGCTAATTCAGCTTGGGTTAGATTTTGGTGAAGCCGATATTCTTGAATTAACTGACCGATTTTTTCTAGGTAGGATTTTTCATTATTCATAATAGAATTATACTACTTATGATATAAAAAACGCAAGTATTTTTTAAGATTTTGTATTTAAATATTAACTGTGATAAAATGTGAGAATGATATAGCGATATTTTTTATACTGGTTTTATATTTAGGAATGCTTTAAATAAAAGGAGATTTTTATGTTTGATGAAAAAATTTTTGACGCAATTGAAAGTGAAGAATATCGCCAACGAGAAGGGTTAGAATTAATCCCGAGCGAAAATTATGTTTCGAGAGAGGTTTTAGCGGCTCTCGGGTCTGTTTTGACGAATAAATATTCTGAAGGCTATCCCGGAAGAAGATATTATGGTGGCCAGGAAAATACAGATATCATTGAATCTTTAGCGATTGAACGTGCTAAAAAGCTTTTTAAATGTGATCATGCAAATGTTCAACCTCATAGTGGAGCAAATGCAAATGAAGCAGTTTATAATGCTTGGCTGGAGGTTGGTGACACTGTTCTTGGAATGGATTTAGCTCAAGGTGGTCATTTAACACATGGCTCACCAGTCACAAGAAGTGGAAAAATCTATAACTTTATACGATATGGTTTGGATGAAAATGGTGAAATAGATTATAATCAAATTGAAAAAATGGCCGAAAAATATAAGCCTAAAATTATCCTTGTAGGATTTTCAGCATATCCTGGCGAAATAGATTATGCTCGAATTTCGAAAATTGGTAAAAAATACGATGCAATGTTAATGGCTGATGTGGCGCATATTGCTGGGCTAATTGCAGGCGGTGTTCTTGAAAACCCGTTTAACTATGGATTTAATGTAGTTACATCCACTACACATAAAACTCTGCGTGGTCCACGCGGAGGACTGATTCTTTCGAATGGAAAAGTGGGGAATCCACTTAAAAAACCAGAAAAAACTCTTGAAAACCTACCAACTTTAATTGATCGGAGCGTTTTTCCGGGAACACAAGGTGGTCCGCAGATGCACTCAATTGCAGCAAAAGCGGTTTCATTTTATGAAGCTCTTCAACCAGAATTTAAAAATTATGCTAATCAGGTTGTAAAAAATGCTAAAAAACTAGCAGAAGAACTTTCAGAAAGAGGGTTTAAGCTTGTTACGGGCGGGACAAAAAATCACTTAATTTTGGTTGATGTTTATTCTAGTTTTGGAATTGATGGTAAAACGGCAGAACGCGCGATGGATAAGATTGGGTTAACACTAAATGCTAATTCAATCCCTAACGATAAATTGCCAATGTTTACGCCAAGCGGAATCCGCCTAGGAACTCCAGCAATAACTTCTCGAGGTATGAAAGAGGAACAAATGGAGCGAATTGCCGAATGGATGAGGTTTGCAATCGAAAACCGTGACAACCCTAAAGAGCTCGCAAAAGTTAAAAAAGAAATTGCTGATTTTGCAAGACTTTTCCCATTGCCGAGCGATTTATAAAATTTGAATACAATAAATTTTCCATGATATAATATAGGCAGTATGAGTAAAGTTTTTTCGAAAATAAGGAAATGGCGTGCTGGTTTTGTGTTGCTTGCGATTCTCTCCGGTTTTTTAGCGATAGTTTTTTCTACGATTTCGAAAGCATCTATTTGGTTTGATGAAGCTTTTTCGGCATATATAATTCGGTTTAGTTTTGCGGATATTTGGCACTATACATCCGTTGATGTTCATCCTCCTTTATATTATTTTTGTTTGAAGATTTGGAGTTTATTCTTTGGTAAAAGCGATTTGGCTCTAAGAAGTATGTCGGCAGTTTTTGGTGTTTTGACAATTTTGGCGGCTTATTTATTAGTTAAACGACTTTTTAACAAGAAAATAGCATTAATATCGAGTGGGCTTTTGGCGATTTCTCCGATGTTAATTCGTTATTCCCAAGAAGCTAGGATGTACACAATGGTTGCGTTTTTAGGCGTTGTTGCGGTACGGGCTTTTTACGAAGGTTGGATGGCTAAAAATGATACGAAAATAATTAAAAGATGGCGTTTTATATATGTTTTAGCGGTTTGTTTAGGGATTTGGACACAGTATCTTTACGGGCTTATCCCGGTTTCTTTGTGGATTTATAGAGGTTTTTCGGTTTGTAAGCGTAGAGAGTTAGAGCGAAAAAAGACTTGGTTTCAATTCTTGAGAATAGGAAAGAACCAGAAAAATAGTATTTTTTATGATTTTTTTGGTGAAAGCTGGTTTAAGATGCACTTAATCATTGCTATTTTGTATCTACCGTGGATTCCATTTTTTATTGCGCAAACAGCTTACGTTAAGGAAAAATTTTGGATTCCTGCTATAGATTTTTCGACAATCCCAAATATGATTTCGAATTTTTTGTTCTACTTGGATGCGAATAAAACAAATGGCTGGCTTTCGATTGTGGCAGTATCGATTATAATTATTGTATTTTTTGCTATAAAAAGGGAATTGAAAAATAAGGTTTTCGAAAAAAATATTCAGTTGATTTTGAGCATTGCAATTATTCCGGTTATGGTGTTGTATGTTGCAAGCTTACCACCGTTGAGCTCGATTTTTGTAGACAGATATTTGTTGATGGCTGAGATTTTTATTTCGATAGCTTTGGCGGTTGCGATCCATTATAATTATAAAAATAAGAAAATCTTTATGAGTTTATTGCTGGGGATACTGGTTGTAATTTCGCATAGTATCGGGGTTCTTCAAATTGATTCACAGCGAGGAATTTCAAAAAATGATGGTGAAATAACGGAAATTCGTCAAGCAATGGAACAAATTCGGAATGAGAACAGATACGCAACAATAGCTGTAGGAGATTTTCTTTATTATTCAGCGGCTCAATATTCGACTAGTGATAGTAAAGTTTGGTTTTATGGCGAAGCGCCAATTTATGGGTCTGGTGATATGATTCGTTCGGATTTTACGCCTAAAATTGAAAAATATACATCATTTTTGAAAGAGAATAAAGAATTTTACGTAATTGAAAAATATATCAATAACGAAGATACTATTCCAAGTTTTGATAAATATAAACTTTCAAATGAAGAATTTTATAATAACTCTATAGATGGGAAGCCTCTGTATAGAATTTTTAAATTTATTGCAAAATAGTCTTCACAAAAATAAAATAATATGGTATAATTTAACAGTAAGCACCCGTAGCTCAACTGGATAGAGTACTTGGCTTCGAACCAAGCGGTTGCAAGTTCGAATCTTGCCGGGTGTACCATATTATCTCGCGTTTGCGAGTTTTTTATTTTGGCAAAAATAAGGGCTGTGCTATAATGAAAATATGAAAAATATAGTTTTCGAAAACTTAGAGATTTTCCAGGATATTGATTTCGGCAAATTCACAACAATGAAGCTTAGTGGTAGAGCAAAATATTTCACAGTCGTAAAAAGCGTTGAGGATTTTTCTGCGGCGGTGCATTTTTTGAAAAAAGAAAATATTCCGTTTTTTATTCTAGGCGGCGGAAGTAATACAATTGTTCGAAGCGAGTTTTTTCCTGGAATCGTAATTAAAAACGAAATTTTAGGTTTTGAGCAAGTTTTTGAAGATGACAAAAAAATCGAATTTAAGGTTAATTCGGGAGTTAATTGGGACGAATTCGTGCGATTTGCAGTTTTGAAAAACTTAAGTGGTTGTGAGGCTATGGCAATGATTCCAGGAACGGTTGGTGCATTGCCTATTCAAAATGTTGGCGCTTACGGTCAAGAAGTTGTTGATATTTTAAAAGGCGTTGAAGTTTTTGAAATCGAGACGGAAGAGATTAAAACCCTATCTAAAGAAGAATGTCAACTTTCTTATAGAGATAGTATCTTTAAAAGAGATAAAAAAGATAAGTATTTTGTGATCTCAATAAATCTTGAACTTTCGAAAGGTCGGCCAGAGGATCCGAAATATGAGACCTTAAAAAATGAACTAAAGAAAAAAGGCATTAAAGAAGAAGATTTAACTTCTAAGGATGTGATGGAAGCGGTGGTGGAGATTCGTTCAAGAAAACTCCCTGATCCAGAAGAAATCCCAAGCGCGGGCAGTTTTTTTAAAAACGTTAAAATAACTGAGAGTATCGCAGAAGATTTTCGAAAAAAATATCCAGGAATCCCTATTTTCAAGGTTGGTAATGAATATAAAATTCCAACAGGTTGGCTGATTGAACAAGCTGGACTAAAAGGAAAAGAGTTTTTTGGAATGAGAGTTCATCCAGGAAGTGCTTTAGTTCTAACTAATATTTCAGCTAAAAGCTATGATGAATTAGCGCAGGCAAGAAAAATGATTCAAGATAGGGTTTTTGAAAAATTTGGCTTAAAAATAGAACAAGAACCGCTGGAGATTTAATAAAAATAAAAACGGCATTCAGTTATGAATGTCGTTTTTAGAATTTAAAAGAATTATTCTTCTGTTTTTTCTTCTTTAGTGTCAGGAGTTTTCTCTTCTTTTACTCCTTCTGTTTTTTCTTCTTCTACAATTTTGTAGCCAAGAATAGTTCCTTTTGCGAGGCTTTCTTTTCCGGCTGCATCATTCCAGCGAGAGCTGTCTAGGCCAAGAATCAAGAACCAAACAGGTATTGCAAACACGAAAAGTATGGCCCAATAAGGTGATTTGCCAAGTTTTTTACTTATCTCGATAACTGCCATAATCTCAAAAACAGCTGAGATTATAACTCCAACATAAGGGATAAATGTTAGAAGAGATTTCCAACCTTCTTGGCCGCCAAGCTCAAAGAACGTCCAGCGGTTGTAAAAAGGAATCCAAGCTTTTTTAGTGTCGAGCCCAGCCTTTTTAAAGATTAACATGTAAAAAATAGAGCTAATAACATAACCTGCAACCACAGCAATCAACATAATAGTCAAAAAGAATACGATAGACATTCCGGCGATAGCATCAGTAGCACCTGCTCCGTGGCCGTAACCTCGATATCCGTACGAATAATCTTCATAATTATACATTTAAAAATCCTTTCTTTGATTAATTTCTATAATGATTATATATTAAAAAATTGAAATTTTCAAGATTTTTGCTTATAATAAGGTCTATGAGATTTTTAAATGGTGCAGAACTTCGTGATTTTATCAAAGAACGTCAAGCTAAGCAGGTGCGAGCCTTGCGACAAAGCTGGCGAGTTTTTCCAAAATTGGTGATTTTTTATTCTTCAAAAAGCCCTGTAACTGAAACTTATATGCGACTAAAAGAAAAATATGGCGAAGATATTTTAATTGAGGTTGAGCGACGAAAAGTCGATGTTGAATTAATGAAAGAAGAGATTCGAAAGGTTAATCTTGATGAGAATGTTCACGGTATTATCGTGCAACTTCCGCTCGAAAATGAAAGTGGCGAGAAGCTTTCAAAAAATGAAACTGAAGCAATTTTGAGTGAAATTTCGAAAGAAAAAGATGTTGAT
>JABZJO010000015.1:0-8205 GCA_015257755.1 Candidatus Nanogingivalaceae bacterium | reverse complement strand
GTAGCAGCGTTTCCAATTCCTGTAAAAAAGAAAATAAGCATTACAATTCCTACAAAATATGGAAACTGATCCATTGTTTTAGGGGTTAAAAATCCTCCAAATATCAAAACTGAAAATAAAATAATAAGTGCAATCCCTGTTATATGAGTAAGTATAGCACCGCCAGTTTTGTCGGCAATTTTCCCAAAAATAACTCGTGTTGCAGAACCGATAAGTGGTCCATAAAATGCAAATATTAATGGATCTAAATCACTATCCAACGGGACATACAAACTTTTTATCATCATCGGGAAAGCAGCTGCCATCCCTGCAAATGTTCCAAAAGTCATAAAATATGTAAGTGTACAATACCAAGTATGCTTATCCCCAAAAATATCCATTTGCTCTTTGAAAGAAGCAACCACAGGAATGCTTTTTAATGAAAACCACGCCCATATTCCTACTAAAAATAAAGGAATAATGTAAATGAAAGCGATGTTTTCTAAATATATGGTTTTTCCTGTTTCGGCAACTATTTCTCCACCTCCCATAAATGAGAAAATGGATAAACCTATAATTAGTGGAGAAAGTAATTGTACCAAACTAACTCCAAAATTTCCTATACCTGCTTGTACTCCTAAAGCTGTTCCCAATTCTTTTTTTGGGAAAAACAGTGAAGTTGAAGGCATATAAGAAGAGAAATCGCCACCTCCAATTCCTAGTAAAAAGGCAATGAACATAAAGTAACCAAAGCTTGAGCTAGGATCCATTATTGCAAAACCAAGCATGAATAAAGGGATGATTTTTATAAATGTGGTTACGGTAATCACTTTTTTTGTTCCAAACATTGGAATAAGAAAAGTATTAAGAATCCGTAATAAACCGCCTGCTAAACCAGGCATTGCTGCTAACCAAAATAATTGATTGTCAGAAAATTGGAATCCAATTTTTGGTAATTTTATTACTACTACACTGAACAAAAACCATGTTGCAAAAGACATTGTAAGTGCAATTGTAGTTATAGTAAGTGTTTTCCAAGCAATTTTTTTGCCTTCGTTTTGCCAAAACGTTTCGTTAGTGGCATCATAGTTAGTAAGCCAATCCGAATTTTTCATATCTATATATTCTTTATTTTAATTAATGATCTATTCTGTGTTTAGTGTGCGGAGCTTCATTGTGCGTCATTTTTTTGATGACGTTGCTCATCCAAAATAATGCAACGGCGGAAACGATGAATACAAAAATCCACGAACTGGTCCACAATCCAGAGAAATCTAGTAAATAACCAAATAAAATAGGACCAATAAAACCGCCAAGTCCGCCAATCAATCCTACCATTCCGCCTACAACACCTACTTCATTCGGAAAATATTCTGGTATATGTTTGTAAACTGCTGCCTTACCTATTCCCCACATTATCCCAATTAATATAACTAAAATTGAAAAAACAGTAATGTGAGCTTCAAATTTGATAAGTGTGTTTCCTTTTGCTAAAAGTTCTTTCTTTTTTACTGTTTGGTTTTGTTTTACTACCACTTCTTGCCAAGAAAATGATTTGGGTAAAACAGATACTTTTTCAGGAATTTGGGGCTTTGTAATGACAGCGATTTCTTCGTTATTCAATGTTATTTTTTCATTAGAAATGGCGGTTATTGTACCTTTTTTCTTGGCAATAATCCCTTTACCAGGTGTTAGAATTTCCATTTTGGGTAGCATTAATAATCCACTGATAATTAAGGAAGAATTCAAAACCCAATACATTACTTTTCTCGCTCCAAATTTATCAGATAAAAATCCTCCCAATGCTCGTATTACGCCGCTTGGTAAACTAAATGCTGAAGCCAGCATCCCACCCAAAACCAAAGAAGTTTTATATACATTCACATAGTATGGTAAAAGCCATTGCGAAAAAGCCACAAACAGGCCAAATACTAAAAAATAATACAATCCAAAACGCCACACTCGTATGTTTTTTAATGGTGTTAATAAGCCACCAATCTTTTTGCCTTGTGCTTCTGGTTTTTTATTTTTCACAAAAAACATGAATATAAAACCTATGATAAGCAATGCGATTCCATAAAATATAGGCAACATTCTCCAGCCGTTTTCGTGGTCGTTTTCTGAAAGATAATTGAGCAAACTTGGAGCTAGTAAAGTAGTGATGGCAGCCCCTGCGTTACCCATTCCGAATATACCTAACGCTCTTCCTTGCCAATTTTTAGGATACCAAACCGATGTAAATGCAATACCAACCGCAAAACTTGTCCCCACCATTCCAAATAATGCACTCAATACAAAATACAACCAATAAGAATCTACATAATACAATAAAAAATAAGGAATACTACAAAGGATAAGTAAAAAAGTAAATACTTTTTGTCCGCCAAATTTATCGGTAAGCAACCCTAAAGGCAATCGCATTATAGAACCCGATAAAATCGGAATCCCGAGTAACCAACCTGTTTCTACAACGCTCCAGTTATAAATTCCGTTGTCAGTAAGATAGGTTACTAAAACACCGTTCATTGTCCAAGAGGCAAAGCAAATAGTAAAAGCAAGTGTGTTTAGAAATAATACCCGATGTGATAGCCCTAAAGAAGAAGTTGTATTAGTAGTCATATTTATTCTATTAGAAGGGATGTTTGTTTTTTTATTGAAATAATCTTTTTTTATAAAAATGAATGCAAAGTTAAAAATTTAATCAGATATTGAAGTATTATTAAATAAGATTATTTTCAGGCATCAATGTCTTATTAAGTTGTATTTTTTTGTATTTTTGTGTCATAAAAAAAATCAATATGTTAAAATTAATTGACATAAAAGCCTTTGCTGTTGCTATTGCCGTTACCATAGTTACTTTGGTGCTTATATTAGTAGGCTCAAGAAGTTTACAAAACTTTGATGCTGCATTAGTTGCCTATCTTTTCGGTACTTTGTTTGCAATTTTTGGCATTGTGTATCGCTACACGGTTTGGATACAAAGACCACCCACGAAAACCTATTTTAAAAGAAGTATAAAAGCCTTGCTTTCAAAAGAATTTTTGCATTTTTCTTGGTTTTCTATTCAAGAATTTTTCAAGAATATTGTTTTTCAAAATTTCATAATCAGAAGAGGAAAGAAAAAAGGAATTGCACATCTTATGATGGCTATTGGTTGCACAATGGCTTTTGCTATTACTATTCCGCTTACTTTTGGTTGGATTCATTTTACATTGGTACCCGACACAGGTTTAAATCCTAATGTTGAAGATATTTACACCGCACATTTTTTCGGTTTTGAAGTTTTTAATTTCCCAGTAAAATCTATCGTTGGCTTTTTTACATTTGGCGCTCTCAATTGGTGTTCGGTTTTGGTTATTATTGGTGCAACTTATTTTCTGCAAAAAAGATTAAAAGATCCGGGTCTTATAGCTACACAAACTTTTGAAGGCGATATTCTACCTTTATTATTATTGATACTTGTTTCGCTTACTGGATTAGGACTTACTTTGGATTATGAATTTATGCACGGTAAAGCTTACGAGTTTATCGCTGTTACTCACGCTTTTTTTGTTATTGTTTTCCTTATTTGGATGCCTTTTGGAAAATTTTTTCATATCATACAAAGACCTGCTCAAATTGGTGCTCACATTTATAAAGAAGTTGGAAAACAAAAAGGAATGCAAGTGTGCAAACAAACCGGAGAGGAATATACTACACAATTACACGTTTCTGACTTGAAAGAAATTACAAAAGCTGTGGGCTTTAATCTTTGTGATGAAAACGATAATTCGTTATTAGATTACAGCCCTGAAGGCAAAAGAGATTTATTGGCAATAGCTCATCTGAAAGCAAGACAAGAATCAGGAAAATTTTTTGGATAGATTTTTCAACAAAATAAAAATAAAAAAATGGCAAAATTACCTATTGAAGCTGAAAAAATTATTGCTCAATTTGGCCCCTCTCTCCATATGCCAAGCAAAGAAGGGTTTACAGGAAGAGATGAGCCTGATAAAATTGTAGAAACTCATTGTTGTTTCTGCGGTATGCAATGTGGTATTAAATTATTAGCAAAAAATAATAAAGTAGTAGGTTTTGAACCTTGGATGGAATTTCCCTTTAATGAAGGAAGACTTTGTCCGAAAGGGGTTTTGAGATACATGCAAAACAACCACGAAGACCGTTTGACAGCTCCAATTCTGAATAAACCAGGAGTTGGTTTTGTGCCTATTTCTTGGGATGAAGCCATGGATTCTACCATTTCTGAAATTAAAAGAATACAATCACAATATGGTAACGATGCTTTTGCCATGTTATCGGGAGTTTCTCTTAGCAACGAAAAATCATATATGGTAGGTAAATTTGCCCGAACAGCCCTGAAAACCAAAAATCTGGATTACAACGGTCGTCTTTGTATGGTTTCGGCAGGTGCAGGAAACAAAAAAGCATTTGGTTTAGATAGAACCTCTAATAATTATCAAGATTTAGAAAAAGCCGAAGTAATCATTGTTACAGGTGCTAATGTTTCCGAAACTTTTCCTACACTTACCCATTGGATTTGGAAAGCAAGAGACAATGGTGCAAAACTCATAGTGGTAGATCCTCGTATGATTCCTTTGGCTAGAACAGCCGACATACATTTAGACATTCGTCCAGGAACTGATTCTGCACTTTTCGGAGCCATTCTTAATTATATGGTGCAACACGATATGTTGGATCACGATTTTATCAACAACCATACTTCAGGTTTTGAAGAAGCCAAAGAAGCCGTAAAAGATTATACACTAGAATGGGCTGAAGAAATAACGGGTGCTAAAAAAGAAAAAATAGAAGAAGCAGCAAAACTTTGGGGAAAAGCATCTTCGTCATTCCTTTTGCACGCAAGAGGTATAGAACACCATACCAAAGGAGTGGAAAATGTATTGAGTTGCATTAATATTGTGTTGGCTTCTGGTAGGATTGGCAAACCTTATTGCGGTTATGGAACCATAACTGGACAAGGAAACGGACAAGGCGGTAGAGAACACGGGCACAAATGCGACCAACTCCCCGGAAACAGAGATATAGAAAATCCTGAACACCGTAAATATATTTCGGAAGTTTGGGGTATTGACGAAAAAGACTTACCTGGAAAAGGACTTTCTGCCTACGAAATCATAGAAGCCATACACAGAGGCGAAATTAAAGGACTTATTTCTATATGTTTCAATCCGCTTGTGTCTCTTCCCAATAGTAATTATGTAAGAGAAGCTTTAGAAAAATTAGAGTTTTATGTAGGAATAGATTTCTTTTTGAGTGAAACTTTAAGACATGCCAATATTGTTTTACCCGGTTCTTTGCACGAAGAAGAAGAGGGTACAGTAACTACCGCAGAAGGTCGAGTGGTTCGCATTAGAAAAGCTGTTGATCCACCAAAAGGAGCCAAAACAGATACCGAGATTTTATTGGAAATTGCCAGACGATTGGGAGCTGCAGATAAATTTTCGTACCAAAAAAGCGAAGACATTTTTAATGAATTGCGTGTGGCTTCAAAAGGAGGTACCGCAGATTATTACGGAATCACTTATGATAAAATCGAAAAAAATATGGGTGTTTTTTGGCCTTGTCCCGATTTAGATCATCCCGGAACACCTAGACTTTGGGAGGATAAAAAATTTAAAACTCCAGATGGAAAAGCTCATTTCAATGCCGTGAAATATCACGAAAGCGGAGACCCAATTGATGAGGAATACCCAATTATTTTAACAACAGGACGTGTGGTTTCTCAATATTTGAGCGGTTCACAGACTCGTAGAATAGGAAAATTAGTTCATCAATTTGCTCAACCTCTTTTAGAAATTCATCCTAAATTGGCCACTCAATACGGCATTAATCAAAACGAAGAAGTTATAGTTAAAACCAAAAGAGGAGAGGCGAAATTTCCAGCAAATATTGTAGAAACGATAAGAGAAGACACTGTTTTCCTACCCTATCATTGGCCTGGAAAAAAGTCTGCTAACCAATTAACCAGCGGACATCTTGACCCAATTTCTAAAATTCCTGAATTTAAAGTAAGTGCTTGTTCATTACAACCTACAGGGAAAATAGTGGAAGTAAATAAATTTTCAGAAGCTTATAAAAGTTCATAAAATATGTCTCAATATTATAAATTACAAGAGGAGTTTTTTGTAGATATGCAGCGATGTATCGGTTGTAAATCCTGCGAAGCCGCTTGTGCAGAATGCGAAACCAATGGCGAAGAACCAATGATTCATGTCAATTATGTAAATAGAGCCGAAACCATACAAACCACCGTACAAGTGTGTATGCACTGCGAAGACCCTGTTTGTGCCAATGTTTGCCCTGCAGATGCGATTACCAAAGATGAATTCGGAATTGTGCATACTGCCAATACTTCTCGGTGTATTGGATGCTCTAATTGCGTGATGGCTTGTCCGTTTGGTGTTCCAAAAAAAATGGAACAATATGACCTAATGATGAAATGTAATATGTGCTACGACAGAACTAGTATTGGCAAAAAACCAATGTGTGCAACGGTTTGCCCTAGTGGAGCTTTGTTTTATGGTACCAAAGAAGAAATGGAAAAAATGAGGCCTAATTCTACGCCTGTTAATCGATTTATTTTCGGGATGGAAACCGTAAAAACAAAAGTGAACATTATGATGCCAAAAGGAAGCACAGAACTAAAAATATTTTAATTTTTAAACAATTTTTTAAACTATCAATTCTTAATAATGGAAAACGAAGATAAACATTGGAAGCAAGATTTCCCCATCAATAGAGGGGAAGCCAACCAAGTAAGCCGAAGAGATTTTGCAAAATTATTGGCTGTGGTTTCAGGAGGAATGGTCTTAGGAAACGGAATTATTGCCGCAAAAGCATTTTTTTCTGATGATGAAGCTATTGGCGAAAAACAAAAAATATGCACCAAAAACGATATTCCGGTAGGCGGAACTAAGTCTTTTGTGCTAAAAAATGACTCCGTTCCTTATATTTTAATACATACCGAAGAAGGCGAATTTTATGCTTATGAACAAAAATGCACACATCTTTCTTGTGCTGTGTATTACAAACCAGGTACTTTGAAAATAGAATGCCCTTGTCATAACGGTTGGTTTGATGTAAAAACTGGTGAAGTATTGCAAGGACCACCACCAAGACCTTTAAAAAAATTAGTGGTTACTTTGCAAGGAGACGATATTTTTGTACAACATCCTAAAACAGAAAACGTATGAGTAATTTCAGAACTGGGCAAGAAAATGCACATCCGCAGAAAAAAAGCATGATTATGTCTACCCTTATTGTAGTGCTTTTAGCGAATTTACTGATTCAGATTTGGTTACTTTACACCGCTTTAAACAATGCCTTAGATGGGCATCAAGAAGTAGCTTACAGTACTTTTATTGCTTCATTGGTTTTATTTTTGGCAGGTACTATTTGGCTGTATTTTTTACCTAAAAATGTAAAATAATCAATGTTGAAAGATAGGTACAATAGAATACACGATTACTTGCGATTATCCATTACCGATAATTGCAACTTCCGCTGTTCCTATTGTATGCCTGATGAAAAAATGAGCTTTCTGAAACAAAAACTTTTAATGTCTCCCGAAGAAATTTTTGACATTTCAAAAATTTTTGTACAGTTGGGCGTTAATAAAATACGATTGACTGGTGGCGAACCTTTGGTAAGAAAAGATTTTGGCGAAATTATCTCAAAACTATCTTTATTACCCATCAAAATAGGCATTACAACCAATGGTTTACTAATTGATAACTATTTGGAGGAACTCAAAAATGCAGATATTTCTTCCATTAATATTAGTTTAGATACGCTAAATGACCAAAAATTTAAAACCATTACACAACGCAATCACTTTGCTAAAGTTTGGGAAAACATCCAACGCTGTATGCAAGAAAACATACACGTAAAACTGAATATGGTAGTGATAAAGGGCGTTAATGATGATGAAATTATTGATTTTGTAAATCTTACCAAAGATCTTCCTATTCATATTAGACTAATAGAATTTATGCCCTTTGACCAGAATAATTGGAATAAAGAAAAAGTCTTGAGCAATAAAATTGCTTTACAGAAAATAAGTGAACAATTTTCTTTATTCAAATTGAAAGACGATAAAAACGATACCGATAAAAAATTTGGAATTTTCGGGCATTCTGGTACGATAAGTTTTATTTCTACGCTTTCTGATTCGTTTTGTAGCACCTGCAACCGAATGAGAATAAC
>JABZJO010000014.1:0-8281 GCA_015257755.1 Candidatus Nanogingivalaceae bacterium | reverse complement strand
GATCGTAAACAAGGCCGTTCAAAATACGGTGCGAAGAAGGAGAAATAAAGATGCCCCGAAAAGTTACCAAGAAATTACAACGAGAACTAAAACCAGATCGACGATATCAATCAGTTTTGGTTCAAAGATTGATCAATAAATCTATGCTTGACGGTAAAAAACTTGTTGCCGAAAAAGCTGTTTATAAAGCACTTGAAACTGCAGCCAAAAAACTTGATAGCGAAGATCCATTAGAGATCTTTGAAAAGGCTTTGAAAAATGTTTCACCAGCATTTGAAGTTAAATCTCGACGCGTTGGTGGTGCTAACTATCAGATTCCGTTCCCAGTTCAAGGACACCGACAACTTCACTTTGCTTTTAGCTGGCTAGTTCAAGCAGCTCGAGCACGAAGCGGAATGCCTTACAGTCAACGTTTAGCACTTGAAATTGTTGATGCCTATAATGAAACTGGTGCAGCTTTCAAAAAGAAAGAAGATACTCATAAGATGGCAGAAGCTAACCGTGCTTTTGCTCACTTTGCACGAGGATAATCAGTATAAAACCGCTTGCTTTTTTGAAAGGGCGGTTTTATTTTGCCTATAAAATATAAGCATTTTGAAAAAATAAGCAAAACATGCTATAATTATCTCGAGAAAGGAAAAGATGGATAGGACTAGAAATGCATATCGGCGATTGGGCCGAATACATAAAATTTACCATGGTGGAAAGATTTCAAAGGATAGGTTGGTTGGACTAATAGATGGAGCGACGGCTATTATCATTACTTTGATGGTTCTTGAGATCAAATTACCAACTTCTGCAAATAGCTTAACGGAATTGCACAAGTTTGGCTTTTCAATTTTAATTTATTTTGCAAGTTTTATTATTGTTGGTATTCAGTGGAACAGACATCACCATATTTTAGATAAAGTAGATAGAGTGACAAATAGCTTTATTTGGAAAAATATGATCTATATGTTTTTCATGTCGTTAATTCCGCTTTTCATGCGTTGGGTGCTTTCTTCGCCAAACGAGGTGCTTCCAGCATTTGGCTATGCGATGATTTATCTACTTACAGATCTTGCAACTCGTTGGATTACTGCGAGTGCATCCGGTGATAATGCAGGCTTTTTTCACGGAGAGAATCGTAGAATTCAACGAAAATACCATCTTTTACATACGGGTGTGATGGTAGTATGGATTGCAATAATTGCTTTTATCTCAATTTTTTTACCGCAAGTTGAAATTTTCTTCTTAATTATTCTTCCCGTGGTAATTTCATTATTTACTGTTTTTGAAGACGAAAGAGAAGAGTTTGAAAGAAATATGTAAAAATAATAACCCTTGGAGGAGGGTTATTATTTTGTTTTGAAGAATAGTATTTTTGCGCCCGAATAAAGTTTTTCGTTAACTAGAACTAGTCCTTTAGACTCGAAATTTTCAAGCTCTTTAGGTTGTGATAAAATTAAGATCCCGTCGGTCTTTAATCTTTTGCAAAGATTCTTGATGGTTGGGAATTGAGGGTCGTAATATGGTGGATCCGCAAAAATGATATCAAAACTTGGTATCTCTTCAATTTCACCAAGATGAAATTGAGACTCGGTTGAGTTTAGCCAGCTTGAAACGCTTGCGCGAATTAATTTAGCTTCGCCAGCATTTAAATTTTTTTCTGTAATTTTCAGGTTTTCGGAAAGTATCTTTTGAGCTGAACGGCTCTTTTCGATAAAAACGACCTTTTTCGCTCCGCGTGAAACTGCTTCAAGTCCTAAAGCTCCAGTTCCTGCAAAAGCATCAAGAACTTCGGCATTGGGGATTCTTTGCTGGATTGCATTAAAAATTGCATTTCTTGCGCGCTCACTCATTGGGTGGGTTTGTCGTGAATTTGGAGCGGTAATTTTGTGGTTTTTAAAAATTCCTGAAATTAAGCGGATGTTCATTTTTTGCTCCTTGAGTTTTCGAAATCCTCAACTGAAGCGCGTCGAATACCTTCAAACCATCCAAGGGCGACTATTTTTGAAATCTCGGGTAGTAATATAGACTTTGTATTGCGCGCAAGAGACGTTGTCCACCCTTTTTCAAGGTAGGTTTCGTAATATTTCTGATCAGCAACCCATTTTATTTTTTCTTCAAAAACTTTCATAAAATCACCATTTAATACACGAGAAATTTCTTCTTCGGTTGGGTCATTTGTAATTTTTTTGGCTGCAATAGAGGTTATCATTGTAGCTACGCCCATTTCGTATAACATATGCGAACTCATAACACCTTTAGGTCCGATATATTCCCAGTTATTAAGAAGCCTTTCTCGCCAATTCTTCCCAGAAAGAAACATTTTTTTAATTATTTTATCTCGTTCTTCAGGTTTTTTACCAGAAATTTCAATAATTTTATCGGTCATTGGGTATTGATGTGCAGGCGTTAAAGCGTCAGTAATCGCATGAGCCATCCATCCAGCCTCAAAACTTGCTCGCACATAATTTTTTTCGGAAAGCGCCTTAGAAAGGTTGAAAAGGTGGTTTTCGACGTAAGTTTTTATCGGCGTTAAGTCGCCGTAAGGCTCAACAAAATGCCAAGGCTCATCTTTTCCTGGAGATTTTGTTTTAATACCATCCGGACCGCCGTTTCCTTCAAAAACTAAGATTTCGTCAATTTTCGGAAAATGAACTTTTGAAAAAGTTGGATTTTTTGAAAGAATCTTTCGAAGTGTTAAGCGTGCTGCTCGATCGATTTTTTGATGAGTTCCGGCAATTTTGTCGGCTTTTTGAAAAGGGGTTGCTCTTGAATACATGTATAAATTTTAGCATTTTTTAAGCTAAAAATCAAAAGTTGAATTTTTATTTTGCTTGTGTTAAAATGGGGCTAATGAGTAAAATTGCAAAATACTTAAATGGACATATTATCGGAGAGGTTTCGGCTCGCGAAACTAGGTTAAAACAATTTTCGACAGATCGTAGCTTTCTTAAAATTAAGCCAGATTTAGTGGTTTATCCAAGATTTAACGAGGATATTCAAAAGATTATGCGTTTTTCTTGGCAATTAGCCGAGAAGGATTACATTTTTGGTGTAATCGCGCGTGGTTATGGTGGAAGTACTGACGGATCTTCGATTGGTAAAGGTATTGTTCTTGATATTTCTCGCCATCTTGATAAAATTAAAGAGCTTGATTTACGCTCAAAGACGGTTCAAGTTCAAGCTGGTGCTAATTTTCAAAAATTAAAACTCGCAATAGCTTCTCAGGCAATGGATATTCCGCAAAGTCCCGCAGGAGAACGGTTAACTGTTGGTGGTGCGATTGCGATGAATTTACCTGCGGAAAAATATAATTACGGTGAATTGGTTGATTTTATCGAAGAGCTTGAAGTTGTTTTAAGCAATGGCGATATTATTAATATAGGTAAAATTTCGCGTAAAGAATTGAGTGAAAAGATTGCTCTTTCTAGTTTTGAGGGTGAGATTTATCGTAAAATTGATGCATTAATTGAAGACAATTACAGTTTAATTCAGAAAATAGACAAAGATTCTAGTTTTGGATATTCTGGGATTGCTAACGTAAAAAATGAGGATGGAACTTTTAATCTAATCCCGCTATTTTTCGGCTCCCTTGGAACTCTTGGCGTTATAACGGAGGCGCGGATTAAAACAGAATATATAACTAACGAAACCAATTTTATGGTTGTTGGTTTTTCGAATCGTGATGATGCACGAGATTTTAATGATGAAATTGCAAAATTTAACCCAGATATTGTTGAACTCTATGATGGAAAAATGTTTGAAGCTGCTGTAGCTTCGGGCAAAAAATATCAATTTTATTTAGATAGAAATTCGCAAAAATTAGCTACGAAGCTGGTTGTTGTGGTTGGAGTTACAGATAAAACGGCAAAAAAGATTCTTTCAAAAATGAATAAAATCCAAAAGATTTCAACTAAATTTGAAGGTTCGACAGTCTGGATTCCTGGTGATGATGAATTTTCGAAAGCTGAAATGGAATCTATTCGGGATGTTCGCGAAATTTTACGCGCAAGAAGTGGTGTTATAAAACAAGAAATTTACCCAATTCAAGGTGTTTACGTGCCTATGGAAAGGTTTGAAGCATTTTATTTAGGCCTTCAAAAACTAGCCTTACAATACAGTATTCCGGCGCCTATTCAAGGTTCGGCTTTAACTTCTGTATTTGAAATTCTTGCAGAATTTGATTTTTCGAAAGTTACCGACCGACAAAAAGCGTTACGATTTGTTGCTGATTTAGGCGCTTTACTAGCTAAAGTTGACGGCGAATTTGCGTACGGTGCTGGTGAGGGGAGAATTTACGGTCACTTCGTGGCGAGAAATGTAGGCGAGGAAGTAGAAAATATTTACTTGCAAATTAAAGATATTTTCGACCCAATGCATATTTTAAACCCTGGAGTAAAAGGTCGTCCAGATACAAAAGAGTTAGTTAAATCTATTCAAAATGGAAAATAGACCAAATTTTGAAACAGGCGAGGGCTTGACTATCCAAAATGACACTCGAAATGTTATAGATAAGTACAAGGGCTTGTCGGTAGCAGAGATTAAAGATGATCTTGATCGTTCGCGTCATGATTTTCATGTTGCGATTGAGAATTTTCAACATGATTTTAATATTGGTACCATTGCACGAAATGCGAACGCTTTTAATGCTGCAGGAATTCATATCATTGGCCGCCGGCATTGGAATCGCCGAGGGGCAATGAAAACAGAAGCCTATATGAATATTTTTCACCATGAAACAGTTATGGAATTTATAGATTGGGCAAAACAGAATAATCTAAAATTGATTGCGATTGATAATCAAAAAGGTTCAAAAAAACTGAATGAGATTGAGTTGGAAAAAGGTTCGATTTTAGTGTTTGGTAATGAAAGTGACGGGCTTTCAAAAGAAATGGTTGAAGCTTGCGAAGAGATGGTTGCTATCGAGCAGTTCGGATCAACTAGAAGTGTTAATGTTGGCGTGGCTAGTGGGATTTTGATGTATGAATTTGTTCGACAAAATTATTTGATAAAGTAAGTTTCTGATGATATACTATTAGATATCAAATTAGAAACGGGGTGCGTTCTTTATGGCAAAATTGAAAAAGAATATTTTAATACACATTCTTGTAACTTTCATAATTTTGTGCGATATTCTTCTTGCAAGGTATTTTTTTGTAAATGGTAATTTCCTTGGGGTTATTGCAATGCTTTTATTTCCTATAAGCATTGTAGCTAGCAGGGAATAGGATTATCGCAATCAATATCTCGGGCGTTACGGCGCTCTTTTTGCTTTAAAAATTAGGTTATGTTATAATAAAGTTGTATGAAGACAAAAGTAAAGAATATTTCAGACGTAAAAGTTGAGCTTACAATTTCTCTTGGAGTTGAAGAATTAAAAGCTGCTGAGCAAGTTGCGTTGACTAAACTTGCAAAAGAAGTTAAAATTGAAGGATTTCGAAAAGGTAAAGCACCTCTTGAAATGGTTGCAGCACAAGTTGATCAAAACGTTCTTGGTCAAGAAATTATCGAAAATGCACTTTCGAAAGCTGTCGCTGAAGCCTTTTTGAAGGAAAAAATTCAGGCGATTAACCGACCTGAGGTTGATGTTAAAAAATTTGTTCCTGGAACAGAGCTTGAATTTACAGCTACTTCAGAGATTATGCCGAAAGTTGAATTAGGTGATTATAAAAATTTGAAGGTTAAAAAAGAAAAAGTTTCAGTTAGTCAAAAAGAAATCAATGAAACGATTGATCAAATTTTGAAGAATTTTGCTGAAAAGAAAGAAGTTAAGCGTGCCGCAAAAGAAGGCGATGAAGTTATTATCGACTTCTTGGGTAAAAAAGACGGTGTGGCTTTTGATGGCGGAAAAGCTGAAAAATTCCCACTTGAGCTTGGCTCGAAATCATTCATTCCTGGTTTTGAAGAAGGATTGATTGGCAAAAAGGCGGGCGATGAGCTTTCTCTTGATTTGAAATTCCCTAAAGATTATCATGCAAAAGATTTGGCTGGAGCAAAAGTTGTATTTGAAGTTAAAATTCATGAAGTTCGCGAGAATGTTTTGCCTGAAATCAATGAAGAATTTCTTTCGAAATTAGGTGAATTTAAAACCAAAGAAGAATTCGAAAAGCAAATTAAAGAAGATCTTAAAACTCAAAAACAAGCCGAAGCTGATGACAAATTTAAGGATGAACTTGTAAAGAAGCTTGCTGAAGTTTCGAAAGTCCCTGTTCCTGAAATTTTGCTTGAAGATCAAAAACAGAGCATCGAAATGGATATGCAACAAAACTTGATGTATTCAGGCCTATCTTTAGATGATTACCTTAAGCGAATGGGTAAAACTCGTGAAGAATGGCTAGAGAACGATGTTAAGGCTGTTGCCGAATCTCGAGTTAAATCTGGTTTAGCTTTAGCTGAGCTTTCAAAAGTTGAAAAAATTCAATCTACCGTAGATGAACTTGATGCACGAATTGCTCAACTAAAAGAACAATATGGTAATAGCAAAGAGGTCGTAAAGCAACTTTCTTCTGATGATGTTCGCCGTAATTTAGCAAATCAAATTTTGACTGAAAAAACAATTGATTTATTGGTTAAATTAAATTCTTAATTAAATACAATCAAATAAAACAAGCTCAATCGGCTGACCTGACAATAGCAGTTTAGCTAAATGGGTTAATATTAGCGAGTCAAGTCGTTTGGCTCGCTTTTTCCTTATCTAGTTTTTCGATGAAATTGTAATAAACGTAAATTTGGATAGTACGATTGTGTTTCGTGCCAGTTAGTTTATGAATCACAATCTTATCAATCAGCTCATTCACTATCTCAACGGCTAATTCTGGTAGTTTTGTATATTTGGAAATAGGCTTAATTCCTACGACCAGCAGAAAAACCAGCAACTTTTATGAAGTTACTGGTTTTGTTTATATAATTTTTATAAAGAAGTAATAAAAGTTAAACCGCCTAATATCACTCCCGCTGCATTGCTCCAATAGATCCGACAAAGCGATTAATTTTTTGTTTAGACATATAATACCTCCTGAGGTTTATTATATCAGAAAGAAAAAGATACTGTCAATAATTTTGTATAAACACTCTAGTAGAGTTTTACGGAGTGTTAATCAAATAAGCTTTCAAGTGTGTCAGAACATTAGCCAAACCATTTATGGATGCGTTGACTTTGAAATCTGTCTAACAGGGTGGACTAACAAGCATTGTTTTTCGTTTGGGGTGATTTCATATCCAAGAACAACCTTCTGTCCTTCTGGTGTAATGCCAAGTGCGATATGAATACATTCTTTACTAACGGTTCCATGTCTTAACGGAAGATAGGTTCCGTCAAGGAATGAAACAGAGTAGTTAGCTTCTAAGCATCTCTTATGAAAAACAGCGACATTCTAAAGAGCTTGTTTTTAAATTGAAAATAAAATATAATGGGATAAGTTTAGTACCTTAGGAGGTGAAGAAAATGGTTTCTTTAGAAGAAGCAATTGAAGATACGTCGCCCAACCTTCAAAATGTAGCACCAGTTTATAAAAGAATAATTCTTTCGATAAAAGAGATAAACTGGCTAGATAAAATTTACTACAATCTTCGAACTGGCATTAAGACCGAGAACTCAATACTTGATTTTAGCGGTAGTTTATTGCCCGGAAAAGGGAGTAAATCTCCAATAATTTTGTTTAGTTTTTTGATAGAAAATAACGAGATTAAAAATCTAGAGTGTTCGAATAATATAGTTAAAAATATTATCACCAACACGATTCAAGATTGTTTAGGCTATAGTGATTTTAAACCAATTAAAGATGTAAAGATCGGGGGTGTATATAGGCATTATGGTGGTGAGGAATTTATTGTTAAAAATATTTCTCAGCATACAGACCATGACGAGAAATTGGTGAATTACCAAAAAATTGGTGAAGAAGAAATCTGGTCACGCCCGATAGAAACATTTACTGATGGAAGATTTCAGTTGGTGGACTAAAAAGCTTGCAAATTTTGCAGGCTTTTATTTTTTTGTTCTTGACGAAATGTTCTGGTTGTGATAAAATTAAAAAGTAGTCGGCCAGCGGGTCGGCATTTTTCATAAGAAAATATTTTGAAAGGATAAAATGGAAGATTTGAATGTTAAACAAATGATGCTAGCTGCAAAAAACATTGCTGCTGAAAAGAACTTACCCGAAGAAAAAGTTCTAGAAGTTATTGAAATGGCAATCGCTGCAGCTTGGCGCCGTGAGAACGGAAATCGCGATCAAAATGTTCGTGCTGAACTTAATACTGAAACTGGTGATGCGGAAGTTTTTGTTCAATATGAAGT
>JABZJO010000013.1:0-8589 GCA_015257755.1 Candidatus Nanogingivalaceae bacterium | reverse complement strand
CATTATCTCACGCAAAACACCATCGATTCGACAGCGAATTTTTAGAGATTTCTCGAGCGGCTCGATATGAATATCGGATGCTTTCGCACGAACTGCATATTCCAAAATTGTATTTAATGCCTTTGAGATTGGCGAATCTTGAACGATTGTCTGTACTTGACGCTTCGATTCCGCTTCAGCCTGTTTTTGCGCATCAACATTCTCAGCCAAAGCATCCACACCTGAAAGGTCTGTTTTATATTGATCCAAAACATGCTTAATGGAGTTTTGGCTCGCCATAAATACTTTTAGAGGGCGCTGAATTAAACTCGAAAGATAATCGACAGCCTGAATATTCGTTGCATCAAGCATCGCCACGGCGATTCTTCCCTGTACTTCCGCAATCGGCACGGCCATATTTCTTTCCGCAATATCAACACTAATTAAATCGAGTGTTTCTTGTGGAATGGTCGTATTCTCAAGATTCACGTATGGGATTCCCGATACATGAGAAGTTGCATGAACAAGGATTTCATTATCTAGAAGTTTGTGCTCAATCATATACGACATTAGAGACTGATTATTTAAACCAGCCTCCTTAATAGCCAACTCAATTTTAGATTCTTGAACAAGCCCCTCTTCTACGAGGAGTTTTGCAAGCCTATCTTGAATATCATTGGTTAGTAATGTCATTATATTCCTTCTAAAAAATTATTATTTTTTTAATTATTGTCCAATATTAACTTGAACCGTTGGATTAACAGCGTCACCGTTAAAGATTTCGTTGCTTGGCTCAACGTATTCTTTAGAAATTGGTTTGGTTGTTTTAACTTCATAGCTTTGTTCGCTAAAACCACCTTGTGCAATCGAGTTAATCACAAGATACGATACAAGAACGCTAATGCCGGCAATCAAAACAATCATTGCGATGTCAGTTTTCTTCATTATTTTGATCCTCCCGATGTTGTTGTTGAGTTGGTCTGCGTACCAGTTCCGCTTGTAGTTGTAGCTGGATTTGCAGCATCATCAGATTTAACTTTAGTGCTATCAAGTGTCATTACATATTTAGGATAGTAATAAGATTTAGCGCTAAGCGTCAAAGTAAACTTATTTATTGATCGTTCGAATTTAAAGCTTGTAACATTAATGGCACGAATGGATTTCTCCATCTTCTGAAGAGTATTAACTATATTGTTATAAGCCGCAGTTTCTTTGTTCTTAATATCTTCTGGTGATCCTTCATTTGGGAAAGAGGCAGAAATTGATGCCGTAAATTGGATATCTTTTACGCCTTCAGGGATATTACTACTCTCACTAGATACCGAAGTTGAAGCTGAAGTACTTAAACTATTCGAATCAGAAGATTCAATATTAAATGCGTCTAGCGTTACGCCATCGGAAAAGATTTTCTTCTGTAGGGCTGAACCAAGTCCCGAAGCATTTTCACTATCAGGAAGCGCATCAGCAATAACACGCAAACCACCATCATCAGCATTTGACTTTAAATTTTCCTTGTTCAGGTTCTCATTAGTTTCCAAAGACCCTAATCGCTCTTTCAAATCATTGATGTTTTCGATATTCTGCGTAATTGTAGAAATACTCTTATCTTGCTCAGTCAAAACTTTGATATTAAAGCTATAAATCCTAAAAAGATAGATCATTCCAACCACTGATGCACCAGCAATTAATGCAGCACCAGCAACAACTAAAAACATCGTTTGATTTGCTTTATTAATAGCATTTCGCTTCAAAAAAGCTACTTCTTTATTATCACCCATTATTTATTCTCCTTTTCAGAGTCTTTCTTTGAGCTTTGCGTAAAGATTCCAGCAGGAATTTGAACTGTAGAGTCTGTAACATTCTTCTTTCCAAGAGATTTAATCGCAAAATCTTTTGATGAGAATTTTAGAGCATCCTCATTGATCTTAAAGTTCACGGCAAAACGTAGGATATTCTGACCTTGATCATTTACACCAATTGAACTTTCAGTTCGAACAACAGAACCTTCTTCAGCAAGCTTACAGATGTCAGCATTGTTTTCAATATCTGATGATGTGCATTTTGAATTACCACCACTATAGATTACCTGCGAATATTTAATTGTCTTAATGAAAGCTTCAAGAGCAGTAAATCCGTTGCTTGTTTCGCCTTCAATCGAGACTATGCGTGTTCCTGGGTCGTAATTTATTGATGAAAACTTAACTTCATTTTCACCATTAGTCTTGATGGCTGGGATAACCGTGCTAAGCAATCGCGAAACATTTGGAGATGCCTCACGAATTTTTTGAATAGCATTAAGCTGATTTCGAAGCGTTGCAGCAGTTTCACCATCTTTAATTTTTTGCATATCGCTAAATTTGCTTGAGATTTCGTCTTTTTTCAAGCCCATAAAAATCTGTTGACCTTGAGTAACCAAAAACAGCAAAATTACACCGCCGAGCATTGCGGCACCAATAATAATCGATGCGAAGGTAACAATATTTCGAAGTCGTTGTGCTTTAAGAAGATCGCGCTTAACATCTGGTAAAAGATTAATTTCAACCATATTATTTATTGTTCCTTTCTGCTAAACCAATTGCTACGGCAAATTCATTACCAACACTCGCAACCTGTTGTTGGTATTTTGCTGGGACATTGACATTTTGGAATGGGTTAGCTGAGTATGACTGAATTCCCGTCTTTGAAGAAACATATTCAGGCATTTGCGGCACGATTCCAGAATAGCCAGAAAGTGCAATTGATCCAACTTGAACGTTTTGATATTTTGTTCCCAAGAATTTAATAGACTTAGCAATTTCTTGAACAAAATTTTCAAGCGTAATTTCAATAGCATGAAAAACCTGACCTTCAAGTTTGTCTTGAGCAAGACCAAATTTCATAATAAACTGTCGTGCTTGATCTTCTTTAATATTCAAGTTTTGTGTTGCAGATTTAACTAGGCTAGAAATACCTATCGGAATTGTTCGGACAAGCCTTGGCGCACCTTGATATACGATTGATAAGTCGGTTGAAATCTCACCCATATCAATAATTAATTGCGCTTGACCATTTTGGCTACCCGAATAAAGTGCTCGCGTCATTGCTAGCGAATCAGGCTCACTTGCAATAACATTCAAGCCTAAACCTTCAACGAACTCCATCTTCTCTTCACTGAAGTTTTTAGAAGTGCTTGCAAGTAAAATCTCTAAAGAATCTGGGTTAGAAAGAGACTCTCCAAGAAGCGCCCAGTCAACCTGAGCATCATCAATAGCCATCGGAATGTATTGATCAATTTGATAGCTAACGTTTTTTTGCAGTTCCTTAACGTCTTGCTTAGGAACTTCGAAAATTGTTGTGAATGTCTTTTGGGACGGAAGACTAATCGCTACATTTTTCGTTTTAATGTCGCTCTGACCGATCATCGTTGAGATAATTTCTCCCAAACGACGACGACTTTCATCAGAATTACTCAAAACTAATTGAGGGTCGACTGGAGTGTATCCAAGACCAACTAAATTCCAAGAGTTTTCTCCAGCTTTCGAAAGCTGGACGGCACGAATCGCATTCGTTCCAATATCTAACGAGAAGAAATCGCCCACACCTTTAATATTAATCATGCTTACATTTTAACATAAACATAATTAAAAAATCAAGAGTTTTAACGACTATTAATAACCTGAAAATTATAAGTTAAAGCTAAAATATGGTATAATAATCATTAAGAATTTTTTATTAAACAAGGAGAAATATGAGTCTAAGTATTGGAATCGTTGGGTTGCCAAATGTTGGTAAATCAACACTCTTTAACGCACTAACAAATAATGATATCTTAGCTGCAAACTACCCTTTTGCAACAATTGAGCCAAATACAGGAATTGTTCCAGTTCCAGACACTCGTCTAAATAAGCTAGCCGAAATTTATGGCTCACAAAAAATTATTCCAGCAACAGTAACTTTTGTTGATATTGCCGGATTGGTGGCAGGAGCTTCAAAGGGCGAAGGATTAGGAAATAAATTTCTCGCAAATATTCGCCAATGCGACGCGATCGTTCATATCGTCCGAGCTTTCGTAAATAACGATATCGTCCACGTATCAAATGAAGTTAATCCAAAAAATGATATTGAAGTTATTAATACTGAGCTAATTTTAGCAGATATTCAGACTATCGAAAATCGCCTACCAAAATTTCAAAAAGAAGCGAAAGCTAAGCCTGCCCTTAGAAAACAAGCCGATTACTTGAACAAATTACTTGAACAACTTCAATCCGGGAACGTATTATCAAGTATAAAAGATTTAGATTTAGAAGCTATTGCTGATTTGCATTTATTAACAGCTAAACCTGTGATTTATGCCTTTAATGTTGACGAAAACACATTAGTCGATGACGCGAAAAAAAGTGAACTCGCAAAAATGGTTCTACCAGCAAAATCTATCTTTGTTTGCGCAAAACTCGAAGAAGAATTAAAAGGCCTAGACGAAAATGATGCAAAAGATTTACTCGAAAGCTATGGAGTAAAAGAAACTGGGCTCAATCAAATGATCCACGCAGCTTACGACACCCTAGGATTACAAAGCTACATGACTGCTGGGCCAAAAGAAGTACACGCCTGGACAATCAAAAAAGGCTGGACTGCACCACAGGCAGCTGGTGTTATCCACACAGATTTCGAAAGAGGTTTCATTGCTGCACAAGTTGTAGACTATAATGATTTAGTGGAGTGCGGTAGCGAACTAGAAGCTAAAAACCACGGTAAAATCCGAACCGAAGGCAAGGACTATGTGATGTCTCCAAATGATGTTGTTGAATTTAGATTCAATGTATAAAAACTAAAGACCGATAAATTCGGTCTTTTTATCTACCCATCTTCTTTAAAATATAAAATCTTTCTTGATTGCCTTTCGTTCCTTTAACTTCACTATCTCTTTTGTTTTCTATGTATAAATTATTTGAACGACACCAATTTTCAAAATCTTGAAGAATTTTTCTACGGTAAGAGTTATTTTTTACAACGCCGTTAACAGTTCCATTTCTTCCCGCTTCAAATTGCGGTTTAACCATTGCCACTATTTTTGTGTTCTTATTAGAAAGGTTTACGACACTTGGAAGAATTTCCTTTATAGATATAAAACTAACATCAATAACCACCACGTCGATTTTCTGATTTGTTTTAAAGTTTCGAATATCGGTTTTCTCATGTAGTTCAACTTTTTTGTTCAACCTTAATTTTGGATGCAACTGATCCGTACCAACATCAACAGCGATAACTTTGTTGGCACCATTCTTCAAAGAATAGTCAGTAAACCCTCCCGTACTCGAGCCAACATCTAGAACCGTTTTATTACGAAAATCGATTCGCATTTTTCTAGCTACACTTTCTAGTTTTAATCCTGCTCGCGATACGTATTGAACTTGTTGAAGGATTTTTAATTCAGAATTGACATCAACAAAAAAACCCGGTTTAGTTCTCTTAATACCGTCAACTGTAACTTTACCAAGCTTTATATAGCTTTCAGCCTGGGAGCGACTCTCAACCATTTTTCTGTCTACCAATAGATTGTCTAATCTGATTTTCATATCTTATATTATACTATATTTCTAACATAATTTCTAGTAATCGGATATTGTTCAATATTTTTATACAATATAAAATAGGCTGAAATTTGAGCCTATTTTATATTAACCTAATTATTTTTGTCGTTCTCGATATTCACCAGTCGAAGTATCAACTGAAATAACATCATTTTCTTTAATAAATGCAGGAACTTTAACCGTTATACCAGTCTCGAGTTCAGCATCTTTTAGGACGCTTGAAGTTGTATCGCCCTTCACCACATTCTCAGTATAAACGACTTTGAGCCAAACATTTTTAGGTAATTCAACATTGATAACTTTTCCATCAAAGAATTGAAGATTTAGTTCTTCTGCTTCTTTTAGATAACCTGCAGCATCGTCAATAATATCTTTCGAAAGTTGAAATTGTTCAAATGTTTCCGGATCCATAAAATGGAAATCTTCACCATCATTATAAAGATATTGAACTTTCTTGTTTGTAACTTCTGCAGGCTCAACTTTATCTTGACCTTTAAAAGTTTTAGGCAACAAAGCACCTGTGATAAGGTTTTTAATTTTTAAGCTTACAATACTTCCACCACGACCTACAACTTTTTGGTTATATTCGACTACGCGATATGGTTGACCATCAAGCTGAAAAACTACACCTTTTTTCAAATCAGTTGGTTGATACATTTTCCTCCTTAGAATATTTTTTAAAATAAATCTTCCCCACCCAGTTTTGAGCGAGGAAGATTCGAAAATTTAATTAAGCATTTGTTACGAATGCCAACAATGCCAAATGACGTGCACGTTTGATAGCAACTGTCAATTGTCGTTGTTGTTTAGCGCTCAAACCAGTTTTTGTAGCTGGCTCAATTTGACCATAAATGTTAACAAATTTTTGCAAAGTTTTAACATCTCGGTAATCAAAATACGCTGGGATTTCTCGTTTAAATCGTTTAGCCATTTTAACTCCTTTTTAAATTTAGAATGGGATATCAGATAGATCAATTGGCTCATCTGAAAAGTCGTCGCTAACAGTTGGTTCTTCAGCTTTAGCAGTAGGAGCAGAACTTCCACCACGACTACCATCACTAACAAAACTAAATTCTTCAACTACAACATCAATTGCGCTTCGATTCTTTCCGGTATCTTTATCTTGCCAAGTTCGTTGTTGCAAACGACCACTCACTAGCAATTGGCGACCTTTCGAAACATATTTCGAAATTGTTTCACCAGTCTTTCCCCAAGCAGTACAGTTAATAAAACTTGTTTCTTCTTGGCGTTCACCATTGGTGTTATTCCAAGTTCGGTTGATCGCAAGAGTGAAACTTGCTAGGTTTTGGCCACTTGGAGTTGTTCGAAGTTCTGGGTCTGCAGTTAGATTTCCCATTAGTATTACTTTATTAAAAGCCATAATTCTATCCTATTCTTAAAAATTATTTTTCTTCTGATTCTACAACTGGTCGCTCTTCTGCTTTAACAAGCAAATATCGCAAAACTTCGTCAGTAATATTCAAAGTGTTACTAATTTTTAGTGGTGCAGTTGCTGGAAGTTTTAGATCTATAGCAACATAAGTTGCAAAATCTTGACCTTTAATTGTGTAAGCAAGTTTTTTCTTACCCCAGTTGTCTTCTTTTGCAATTTCACCGCCATTAGCAGCAACCAAACCTCGAATTTTATCTAGAACTTTGTCAAGATCATTTTCGAAATCTGGATGAATAAGAACTGTAAGTTCGTAATCCTTCATTTTTACTCCTTTGGTTAAAGCCTATTCTTTCAAATAAGCTGAGCTAATATTCTTTTAAATTATATCATTTTAAAAGATAAAAATCAAGAAGACATTAATAAACTAATATTTTCAAAAATACATCTTTCGAAAACAAAAAATCGGCGAATTATTCACCGATTTCTTCATAGCTAGAAACAAGTACTTGGCGTGGCTTTGAGCCGTTTGGTGGACCAACAATTCCGCGATCCTCCATTTCGTCAATCAATTTTGCAGCACGACCATATCCAATTCCAAGACGTCTCTGCAAATAGCTTGTGGAAGCCTTTCTCGCCTCAATAACGAGTTTAACAGCTGTTTCGAAAGTTTCATCCGTAGAAGAACTCCCACCACTCATTACTACTCCGCCCATTGATCCAGGTTGAACTTGTTGCGAAATAACCTCATCATTATATTGAGGTGGCCCTTGCGAACGAATGAAATTTGTAACTCGCAAAACTTCTTCATCCGTAACCCAAGCACCCTGAACACGCTTTAAGTTTGGTGCACCATTCATATAGAACAGCATATCACCATTTCCAAGAAGTTTTTCAGCACCACCACGATCGAGAATCGTTCTAGAATCACCGTTTGCTGCAACTTTAAATGCAATTCGGCTAGGAACATTTCCTTTAATCAAACCAGTCACAACGCTAACAACTGGCTTTTGAGTTGCCAGAACAAGGTGAATTCCCACAGCACGAGCCTTCTGTGCAATTCGCACAATCATAGCCTCGACATCCTTTGATGCCGCCATCATCAAGTCAGCAAGCTCATCCACAACAATTACGATATAAGGTAATGGCTCAAGCAATTTAGGCTCCTCACCCTCTGGTGTTGATTTTTTAATCTTCTCGTTTTTTGAAATCACATGCTTGTTATAGCTTTTAATTTCTTTGATTTTTTCATCAGCCAAAACACGATACCGACGTTCCATCTCGTTTACCGCCCACTTAAGAGCCGAAAGCGCTTTTTCGGAATCGTTAATAATTGGCGTTAACAGATGCGGAATATCCTCATAAGCTGTCATTTCCACAACTTTCGGGTCAACCATAATTAATTTTAACTCACTTGGTGAATGTCGATAAAGCAAGCTTGTAAGCAACGCGTTCATCATAACAGACTTACCGGAGCCCGTTTGACCAGCAATCAAAAGATGTGGCATTTTCGAAAGATTACCCACAACCGGGTGACCAGCGATATCTTTACCAATTGCAAAAGTTAATGGATCTCGAGCGTTTCGCCATTCTTTAGAATCTAAAACTCCAAAAAGTCGAACATCAGCAGATTTTAGATTTGGAATCTCC
>JABZJO010000012.1:0-8605 GCA_015257755.1 Candidatus Nanogingivalaceae bacterium | reverse complement strand
GTTAAAAGACGCGGTTGAAAAAGTTTTTCTTAACCGGAATCTTTCAATAACCGAAGAAAAAATTTATCGAATTCTACATCAATATCTCTTCTCTTCTCAAGATTTCGATACGCCAATTCGTGAACTTTCAGGTGGCCAAAAAGCGCGTTTTCAGTTGATTAAAATGCTTTCGAACGATCCGCAAATTCTAGTTTTAGATGAACCAACTTCACACCTTGACTTACCAAGTATTGAAGAGCTAGAACGTGCACTTAAAAAATATTCTGGTGCGATTGTTTTTGTGAGTCACGATAATTATTTTCGAAAAGCAATGAAATCGACGCAAAAAGATTTTACCGTGGTTAAAATTGGCGAAAAATAACTATTATTTCAAGGTGGATAGTGATATAATATTTGGGTAATATGAGTGAAAAAAATCAAAAGCGAAATCTTAATATTGATCTAATTAAAGTTTTAGCCGTATTTTTAGTTGTGCTTGTTCATTTTTTCAATAGAACGGGCTATTATGGTTTACCATCTGGGTCACTATTAATGTTTTTTGCAACCTTTATTTGGAGTGTTGCGATGGCTTGTGTTCCGTTATTCTTGATTGCGACGGGCTATTTAATGAAAAACGCCAAATATAGCAAAAAATTTTTTACGAATTTATTGCGAGTGGTTGGATATTATACTGCAGCAGTTGTGGTTTTAACGATTACAGATAAACAGGCTCATGGCTTTGGGCTTATTCGTGCATTTTTTGAAAATCTCTTCACTTTTAACCACTATAGCTGGTATGTGAATATGTATATTGGTTTATATTTAATGTCACCAATGTTAAATGCGGCTTTCGAGAGCTTAAAAACCAAGAAAAATCAGTTAATGGCAATAGGTGGATGCTTATTTTTGGTTACTGCCCCAATGACATTAGCGGTATTTGATAGCTTTTTTGGGGTGAAAATTCCTGATTATCTGCGGAAAGCCGCACCAAACCACTGGGTAGTTATTTGGCCGTTTTTGTATTATTTTGTTGGTATGTTTATCCGAAAATATGGTGAAACCAAAAACCATAAAATTAAAAATAAATATAAAATTGGTTTATTCTTTGCAATTATTTTTAATACTTTATTGGTTCGAATTATTTCCTCTAAAACCTTTTGCCCAGAATGGGGATTTTTAGGTATTGTTCTTGTTTCAACATTTTTGTTTTTAACTATTTTAAATTCAAAAATTACTATTAAAAATAAAGTCTTTAATACAGTTGTTCAATTTATTTCGAAAAACACGCTTTCAATCTATTTGCTTTCTTGGATTGCTGATATAAGATTTTATAATATTATTAATACTAGATTTGGTGGTTTTAAAGGTTCTTTCTTGCGAATGCCAATACTTGTCATATTAATTTTTATATTTGATATTTTGGTTGGCTTGGTATTTGTTGCTATGATTAAGATTCTTGCAATAATCGCCAAAAAAATCCAAAAAACAGCAAAACAAAAAAGGCGGTAGATACGCCTTTTTTAAAATCGTTTAATATCTAGTAGTTTTGAAAGCTTCGCGCGATCAAAACCGAGTACAATTTTGCCATTTATATCTGTCACTGGCACACCGCGGAATTCCCCGCCCATTTTTGCAAGGAGCTCATCGCGAGCTTCAGCATCTTCTTCGATATCTTTAGCTTCGAATTTTACACCGTTATGTTCAAGCCAATCTTTTTCGGCAGAACAAAAGCCACACCAGCTTGTTGAGTAAACAATAACTTTTTTATCCATAATAATAGTTTAGCATAGAAAGCTTAAAAAATCATTAAATTTAAAAATTAAATTTGTTTTGTTAAATACCAGCCGCCGTCCAAATCTTGATAGACTTTTAATTCGAGCGAAAAATCCAGAGCCATTAAATATTCTGCAGCTCGTTCAGCTTCAAGTTTTGAGGGATACCGTTTCTTTTTCGAACTCGAAAGTTGCATTTTGAAACGTTCAAACTTAATTTTTTTCTTATTATTTTTGCGTGGCATTTCGAAAGTCCTTCAAAATTTCGCGAACTTCGTCAACTGTTTTAGTTTCCATCAATTTAGCACGCAAATCACTAGCGCTAGCAAATTCTCGCACATAAATTTTGAAAAATCGCTTTAAAGGCTCAAAACGGCGTTTTTCAAGTTCGCGAGAATATTTTTCGAACAAATCAAGTTGAAGTTCAAGTAAATCTAAATAATCACTTGAAGTTCGAGCGGTTTCCGGTGGATTTTTTTCGAAACAAAATGGGTTTTCGAAAATACCCCGACCAATCATAATTCCATCAATTTTTGGATATTTTCGCCAAAGTTCAAGCCCTTGTGCACGAGATTTTATATCGCCGTTAATTTGAATCAAAGTGTCCGGCGCAATTTCGTCACGCAATTTGAGAATTTCAGGAATTAATTCAAAATGTGCTGGAACTTTACTCATTTCTTTTTTTGTTCGTAAGTGAATAGTTAAAACTTCGATTTTTTGTTCAAGTAAGAATTTTAGCCAGTCATGCCATTCTTCCACTCTCGAGAAGCCAAGGCGTGTTTTAACTGAAACTGGCAAACCGCCTGCTTTTGCGCTTTCGATAATTTCTTTGGCAAGATCTGGATTTCGAATCAAATCACTACCGCCACCACTTTTAATAACAGCCTTATCTGGGCAACCCATATTAATATCAATTGCTCGATATCCAAGCTCGGGTAATTTTTCGCACATGAATTTAATGTCGGCTGGTCGCGAACCCCAAATTTGCGCAATAATTGGCTGCTCATCAGGCGTAAAAGTTAGGCGGCCGCGTGTGCTGTGGATTCCCTTTGGGCTAGCAAAACTTGAAGAATTTGTGAATTCGGTGTAATAAATATCTGGTCGAGCAGCTTTCGAAACAACATGACGAAAAACCACATCAGTTACAGCTTCCATTGGCGCTAGTGAGAAAAACGGTAATTTTTGACCATTCTCTTCGCCGGTTGATTCGATAATTTCTTTCCAAAACTCACTTTTCATGATTCATATTATATCACAAAACGCCACTTTCGAAAACCTAAAAAATATGCTATACTATAGCTATGAAAGTTAAAATTGAAATTGATACAAAAACTTTAATTCGTTTTTGGCTTGTGATTTTTGGGTTTATCATTCTAGCTGGTGCAATATGGATTGCGAAAGACGTTTTAATCATGATAATCATTGCAGCTTTTTTGGCGCTAGCCTTAAATTCCCCTGTGGCGAAAATTGCAAAAATTTTGCCAGGTTCGAGTAAAAATCGTGTGGGTGCAACTGCGGTTGCATATCTTATGATTGTGTTAATTTTTGGTGCGTTATTTTCTATTCTTACACCAATCATCGCAGACCAAGTTAAGCACTTTTCGAAAGATTTACCGCAAATTGTTCAAAACTATACAGGAGAGCAATCAGGGATACGACGATTTATTACGGAAAACCATCTTGAAGGGATGATCTCTCAGGCTGTCGATTCCGTGACGCGCTCAATTAACTCTTCGGTTTCGAAACTTGGCGATGTATTTTTCGGAAGTATCGCTTCGATTGTTGGATGGATAATTTCATTATTTATGGTTCTTGCGATGGCTTTCTTGATGCTTGTTGAGGGGCCAGACTTGATCGATAAGATATTTAAAGTGTTTTACACTGATAAAATCCTTGAGAAAAACCATCGTCGAATCCTCTCACGAATGTATGGTACAGTTTCGGGATATGTCTCGAGTATTGTGACAATTTGTTCTATTAGCGCAACTTGTGGATCGATCGCGACAGCAATTTTGGCATTGATTTTCGGTTTTCCAATTAGTCTAATAGCGCCAATTGCCGTATTGTTATTTGTTTTCGGCATGATTCCAATGGTTGGAACGACAATTGCGGGAGTGCTTTCGGCGTTAATTATTGGGTTGAATTTGCCTACTGCTGGCTTAATCTTTCTAGCTTATTTCTTGATTTATCAGCAGATTGAAAACAATGTAATCTCGCCAATGGTTCAAGCTCGAAACAATCAGCTTTCAGCCTTAATTATCTTTATAGCATTAACAGTTGGTGTTTATGCGTTTGGACTTTTGGGTGCTCTTCTTGCAATTCCTCTTGCGGCTTGTGCTAAGATTCTTGTTCAAGAGCAATTGAAATCTCGAAAACGTCGTTCACAAGAAGAAAATTCTGAAAGACTCGTTGAGCTTCTCAAGAAAATCAGCTAGAAATTAAAATCAGCCTCGAATTTCGAAAGGCTGATTTTTTATATTATTTATATTCCCAGAAACTCTTTTTTGGAGTGTCGCGCAGAACAATATTTTTCGAAAGCAATTCGTCACGAATCTCATCGCTCTTTGCCCAGTCTTTTTCGGATCGGGCGGCGTTTCTTTCGATAATTTTTTTCTTTACTTCCTCTGGAATATCAGGAGTTGAACCGAGTAGATTTAAGCCTAAGAGATCGTCAATAAATTCCAAAAGTTCTTGAAGGTTGTGATGATTAAGTTTTTCTGGGTTTGCTTTTAAAATTTCACCAAAAATTTCATCAATTTTTGCAAGCGCTTTTGGCGTATCGAGGTTGTCATTAATTTGCTCGAGAATTATTTGTTTACTTGCAAGGCTTGGAATTTGACCTTTACTTCCTTCGATTTGCCAACGCAAGTTTGCAATATTTTGCCAGTTTTTAAGCCTATTTTGCGCAGCTTTTAGACTTTCGAAACTAAAATTACTTTCCGTTTGGTACTGGCTTTGCAGGACAAACATTTTGAAGTCCAACGGAGAAAAACCTCTTATTTGAAGGTCGTTTAAGCTAAACCCATTTTGTAGCGATTTTGAAATTTTTCGGCCTTCACTGGTCATATGATTACAGTGGAGCCAGTAATTAGCAAATTTCTTACCTGTAAAACTTTCGCTTTGCGCAATTTCATCTGTGTGATGAACTGGGATGTGGTCAATTCCACCGGTGTGAATATCGATTGTTTGACCTAAAGTATTAATTGCAATTGCTGAACATTCTAAATGCCAACCTGGGAAGCCCATTCGACCACGAAATTCCCATTCCATATCGCGCTTTTGATCTTTCGGTGACCATTTCCAGAGAGCAAAATCACTTAAATTACGCTTTTCGGGGTTAAAGTTAACACGAGCGCCCGCTTTTAGATTCTCTAAACCAAGATGCGCAAAATCAGCATATTTAGGAAACTTGCTTGTATCGAAATAAATTCCGTCGCTCGTTTCGTATGTGAAGCCCTTTTTCGAAAGATCTTCAATAATAGCAATTTGCTCAGGGATAAAATCTGTCGCTTTCGAAAGATGATCTGGCTGAATTAAATTAAGATCGTGTATTCCACGCAAGAATTCTTCTGTGTAAAATTCTGCAATTTCCCAAGCTGTCTTCCCTTCACGGCGCGCCCCTTTTTCGAGCTTATCTTCACCTTCGTCCTCATCGCTAACTAGATGGCCAACATCAGTAATATTCATTGTGCGAGTAACATTGTAGCCGTTTAAGCGTAAGGTTCGAATTAAAATATCCCAATAAATAAACGCAACCCAATTACCGATATGAGGTGTAGCATAAACAGTTGGTCCGCAGGTGTAAATCTTAACATTTTGTGGATCAATTGGCTGGAAGTCTTCTATTTTTCGATCAGGAGTATTGTAGAATTTTAGCATAATAGATATATTATATCACAGCATAAAGATTCTTTCCATTTTATATAAAAAGAACCTGCCGGTTTGGCAGATTCTTTATGTTTGTTAGTAAATTAAGCAATTGGGTTTTCTGTTTTAATGCTTGGACCTTGTGAGGTTGCAACTGAAACACCCTTTACGTAAGCACCTTTGATTGAAGATGGTTTTTGCGAAGCAAGGCTATCGAAGAATGCTTTTGCGTTTTCTTCAAGTTTTTCTACGCCAAATGATACTTTACCAACTGAAAGGTGAACAATCGCTTGTTTGTCAACACGGTATTCAACTTTTCCGGCTTTAGCTTCAGAAACAGCTTTAGCAACATCAGTGGCAACTGTTCCAGCTTTAGGGTTTGGCATTAATCCGCGTGGTCCAAGAAGACGAGCGTATTTACCAAGTTTTGGCATGTATGCTGGAGTTGCAATAAGAACATCAAAGTTAAGATCTTCTTTATCGAGTTGTTTCAAGAATTCTTCATCACCAACGATATTTGCGCCAGCTTCTTTTGCGGCTTTATGCTCGCTTTCTGGTGCGAAAACAGCAACTTTCACATCTTTACCGGTTCCGTTTGGCAAGATAACTGTTGAACGAATGTTCTGGTCAGCTTGTCGTGGATCTACGCCAAGTCGAACGTGAATTTCAACTGAAGCGTCGAATTTAGCTGGGTTTGTTTCGGTTGCAAGTTTAAGAGCGTCAGATAGGCTGTAAACAGTATCTTTTTCGACTTTTTTCGCAACTTCTTGGTATTTTTTACCTCGTCGTTCGATTCGTGGTCGAGTAATTGGTTTTGGACCTTTTTTAACAACAGCTTCAGATCCATCCAATGGAGTTGTGTCGCCTGCTGCTTTTCGAGCTTCTTTGGCTTCTTTTTCAGCAACTTCTTCAGCGTGTTTTTTGCTGCGTTTTCCGCTTTTTGCGAATTTTTCTTCTGCTTCTACAGCTTCAACAACTTCTTCAGCGATTTCAGCTGCTTCAACTGATTCTTCTACGGCTTCAGCTACTTCTACAGCTTCAACAATTTCTTCTGCGATTTCTTCAGCTTTAGCACCTTTGATTGCTTCATTAATTTGAGCAATTGTCATTTTTTCAGAAACTTCAAGCCCAAGAGCTTTAGCTTCTTCGATTAAGTCGGCTTTTTTCTTTGCCATTTCTATCCTTTCTGTGGTAATAACGGCTTGCGCCTCCCAACATTGATTATTAACCTTTTAATTATAACAATTTTTTGAGAAAAAGTCAAAACTAAATTTTATTACTAGAAAGAGTTTTGTTTTCGTTAGAGCTCATTTTAACATAATATGCCAATAAGCTTATAATACTGAAAATTAAACCAAAAATAATTAAACTAAAGATGGAGCTTTCGAAAATTGGTTGAGACAATCCGCCTAATATTGCTTGCCTGAAAGCTGTTAGTGAATAGTAAAGTGGCATAAATGGCGCCATGTTTTGGAAAATTTGAGGTGTTGTTACAATTGGGAACATTCCTCCGCTACTTGCAAGCTGTAAAATCATGAAAACTATTGAGGCGAACTGACCAACTCTGCCGAAAGCAAACATTAATGCATGAACAATCAAAAGGAATGAAAATGCCGAAACATAAGAATTCAAAACAAAAGAATTTATATCCGCAGGCGAAATATTGAATATCCCACTAAAAATAATTGTGAGAACTAAAGTTTCAGCTCCAGCAAAGCCAGCCATAATCCCTACCCTTGAAAGCCACCATTTAAATGCTGAACGATTCTTTTTTGGCTTATTTTGGATTGGAAACGCAATATTAAACGAAATCGCCCCAACAAACAAACCTAATGCGATGAAATATGGAGCCATCGCTTTTCCGTATGTTGCATCTCCAGAATTATTTGAAATTTCACTTTTAACTGGCGTTGCGATATCTTTGGCGGATTCATCCGAGAAATTGATTTTCGAAAGTTTTTCTGCACCAGATGAAAGTTGCGAAGTTAATAGATTCGATCCATCTTGTAGTTTTGTGGCACCGGAATTTAGCGTGTTTATTCCTGAATTTAAAGTATTAATTCCTCCCAAAAGCTGAGTTGTACTTTCAGAGATTTTTTGTTCATTAATATTGAACTCACTCATTTTCGTTGAGAAAGTTGCAGCTCCGGTTGAAAGCTGTTTTTCGCCTGCTAGAATTAGGCTATGTGAATTTTGTATTTTGCGTGAATTTTGAGCTAAGCTTTGTGCAGCCGGAACAACTTTTTGCGAAAATTGCGTTTGTAAGTTTTGTGATTTTTTGGCATTTTTTTGCGCGTCAGTGGTGATATTTTTCGCCGAAACTACCAATTCATCAGCGAGATTTTTAATACTCTGGTCATTGGTTTGTTCAGCTAAAACGCGCATTTTTGCTACTTTTTGATTTAGTTCCAGTAAATGCTCGCTTTGATTTTTTGTATCAGAATTATCGCTTATTGCAGAATTTAACATGTTTAAGCTATTCGAAAATTCTTCACTTTTGGTTGAAAAATCTTGCAATCCTTTTTGTAAGTTTTCGCTATTTTGGCTTAAAAGATTAGTTTTATTTGAAATTTCGGTTGCACTAAAGGTAAGTTTATTGCTTGCTTCGGCCATTTTCTGGTTTGCTGAATTTAATTTTTCCGCGCCATTTTTTAGTTTTATAACTCCAGAATTTGCTGAATTTAAACCATTACCTAAACTACCAATCCCGTTTGAAATTTGTTCTGAACCGTTCGCTGCTTTCGAAAAACCGTTTTGAACATTCGAAAGTTGAGAAAGTAAAATCTTACTGTAGTTTTCACTAATTTGCGCTCTAACCTGTTCGCTCAGTTTTTGCGCGGCGTTGGTTGAAATCATTTCACCAGATTTACTTTTCGAAACATTTGTTTTAAATGAAATATTCACTTTTTGCGGATTTTCTCCCAAAAAACTAACTGAATTTTTCGAAAAATCTTTTGGAATATGTACAATCATGAAAGTGTCACCAT
>JABZJO010000011.1:0-8628 GCA_015257755.1 Candidatus Nanogingivalaceae bacterium | reverse complement strand
AAGCTTTAAATAAAATTCTCTTGGATTTTTTGCACAATCCTGAGTGGTTAGTTCTGAAAGTTCACGCTCATAATTTTGAAAATTATCTCTAAAATAGCGGAAATTTTCATCAAATTCTGCTGTTAATGAAATCAACCCTGCATCATTTTTCTTGTTTAAAGCAATTCGGGCATTAAAATTCGACATTAGCCCATTCGAGATTTTTTCATAGTCTTTACCTAAATTAACCCGCTTTAAGGCATCTTCTGAACGTAGCTTTTTTAAATCTTTCTTTAAATCTGTGCATTTTTCACTGATTTTCGAAAGTTGTACATCTGTTGGCTTTTCTTTTGCGGCTTCTTCAGCAAAAACCGCCTTCGAAAATTGCATTACAATCAACAAACCGCATAATGCAAAAACTATTAAAAATCCAGATTTTTTTCGAAAATTAACCAATTTAGTCCTCATCTTCAGCAATTTCAATTTTTAATTCTTTCAATTGGTTTTCATCAACTACACTTGGCGAACTCATCATTACGTCAACGCCTGAACCATTCTTAGGGAACGCCACAACTTCACGAATATTTTCTTCGTCCATCAAAATCATGAAAATTCGATCCAAACCAAATGCACAACCCGCATGTGGTGGAGCACCAAATTTAAAGGCGTTTAACATTGCACCAAATTTAGCCTCAACATATTTTTTGTCATACCCAAGAAGGCCGAAAGCTTCATACATTACTTCTGGATTGTGATTTCGAACAGCACCTGAGCAAATTTCATAACCATTCATCACCATGTCATACTGATCAGCTTTAATCGCCAATTTTTCAGCATCAGTTTCAGCATTTCGAAGAGTTTCAACACCGCCTTTTGGCATAGAAAATGGATTATGGCCAAAATCAACTTTCTGATTTTTCTCATCAAATTCATAGAATGGAAAATCAACAACCCAAGCCAAAGCAACTTCATCGTTATTTTTTAAATTGAAGAAAGTAGCAAATTCATTTCGAAGGCGACCCAAAACTTTATTTACAACTTCACGTTTATCTGCGCCAAAGAAAATCGCATCACCATCTTCTGCGCCAGTTTCTTCTTTAATTTTCGAAAGCTCATTTTCACTCAAAAACTTCACAATTGGACTTTTTACTTCACCTTCAGCATATGTGATATAAGCTAAACCGCCAGCGCCCTCACTTTTAGCAATTTCAGTAAAGTTATCAATTTGCTTACGGCTCAAACTTGCACCATTTTTTACACAAATCGCTTTTACACATTCGGCATTTTTAAACACACCGAATTCAGTTTCGGCCAATGCATCATTTAGATCAATCAATTCCATTCCGAAACGCAAATCAGGCTTATCACTACCGTATTTTTCCATCGCAACTTCATAAGGAATCTGCGGAATCTCTTCGTTCAAAAGTTTCTTTCCAGCAAAATTTTTAACCAAATCTTTAATAAGAACTTCCATTTCAGTTCGAACTTCTTCACCACTTTCAACAAAAGCCTTCTCGAGGTCTAATTGATAGAAATCACCATAAAGCCTATCTGCACGTGGATCTTCATCGCGGAAACAAGTAGCGATTTGATAGTATTTATCAATCCCGCCAACCATTAAAAGCTGTTTGAATTGCTGTGGAGCTTGCGGCAAAGCATAGAATTTTCCAGGATGAACACGACTTGGAATTAAGAAATCACGCGCACCTTCTGGACTAGAGTTGGCAAGAATTGGCGTTGCAATCTCAACAAATTCATGGTTTTCCATGAATTTTCGAATTTCACGATAAAATTCTGCACGGCGACGCAACATTTTTTGCATTTTTTCACGACGCAAATCCAAGAAACGATATTTCAAACGCAATTCTTCATTTGATTTTTGACCGTTATCAGAAACTGTGACAGGTAGAGGTTCACTTCGGTTTAAAATTTCAAAATCTTCAACCACCAGTTCAATATCGCCCGTCAAGATATGCGGATTTTTCAAGTTTTCATCTCGCTCCTTAACTACGCCAGTTGCCGAAATAACAAATTCATCACGACATTTTTCAGCCAACTTAAAACTATCCATAAAATCTGGCGAAATCACAAGTTGAAGTAATCCAGAATGATCACGTAAATCAATAAAAATTAAACCACCGTGATCGCGCCGAGAATTAACCCAGCCTTTTACTGTAATTTTTTCACCCACCATATTTTTTGAATTTTTCGTAAGCGTTCGCATATTTCTCCTAATTTCTGAATTTAACTCTTTATATTTTACCACATTTTACTATTTTTTACGAATGAAATCCGTCAAATTGACAATTCCAGCTAGATCACCATTTTTTTCAAGCAAGATTGCATAATTTTTATCTTTCGAAATCATTTTTTCGAAAGCATCTAGTGCGCTAATATCCGACTTTAATGAAAAAAAATCCTCACGCATCACTTTTTGTGCTTTTTTCGAGTCGCTCGAATCTATTTTAGTAATATCCTCTAAGAAAATTACACCTTTAACACTAGTTTCTTCCGAGTCCATCACTGGAAAAATATTTTGCTTGGTCTTAAAAAGTTCATCAATAATTAACGGCGTCAATAAATCATTTGCATGGATAATAGCCATTTTCTCGCCCGAAATTCCTTTCTCCAAAGCACTTCCTTCTTTAAGCTCAAAAATTTTTTCAATCCATTTTTGTTCGTTTTTATCTAAGATTTGACGATGTTTTTCTAAAAAATGCAGAAGTTCTTCTTTGGAATAAAAAGCCCAGGGCTGTTTCTTATTCGCCATTTTTGAAAGTCGATTTTGAATTCGCAAATTTTGTGCAAAATAAATTCCACCAAAGATTGGAATAGTTTTTCGATTAATTTTTGATGCAATGTTTGAAAGCACGCCACTTTTTAAAATACCTTTCGAAACTAAGAAAACTACAAAAATGATTAACGTTGCTTGATAGAAATCAACAACTTTCGCAAATGAAACTACTGATAAAATCATTAAAGCACAACCAAAATAGCGCAAAAAATAATTATAAACTGGAGCAAATTTCTTTTTATTGAGCATCTTTTCTGCTCGCTTATCGCCCGCATCAATTCGGCGCTGAAGCTCAAATTCTGAAAAATCAACTTCTTTCTCTTTTAATGAAAAAACAATAAGCATTAAAACTAAGAAAAATATACTTATTAATAGCATATCCTAATTGTATCATATTTTAGTAATTTTGAAAAAGCTTATTTTTATGTTAAAATGGTAATAGTTAATGAAAGGAGATTATGGCTCAAAAGAAAGATAAGGCAAAAAACCTTGCTAAATTTAAGGATTTTGTCGATGATAATAAATTTGCGATAGTTTTTAGTGTTCTAGTCGTAGCTTTTTTGGGCGGGATTATTTGGTTATCAAGTCTTGAAAAAATCGATTTAAGCAAGGTTAATATTAGTAAAGAAATTCCCGCAACTGCAGATTCTGGAAATATTACAGAACATGTCTACTCAAAGAGTGATTCAAAAGTTACATTAGTTGAGTATGGTGATTATCAGTGCCCTGGATGTAAAACTGCATCAAGTAGGATTAAGGCTATCGCAGAAGAATATAAAGGTAAGATTAATTTAATTTTTCGAAACTACCCATTAGTTTCAATTCACCCTAATGCTCTAGCTGCTGCTAGCGTCGCAGAAGCCGCTGGACTTCAAGGTAAGTACTGGCAAATGCATGACTTGCTTTATGACAAACAAGACGAATGGACATCCGCAACAGCTAATGACCGGATGGACTATTTCATAGAGTATGCGAACGAACTTAAATTGAATATTGACCAATTTAAAAAAGATATCGAAAGCGAAAAAGTCAAAGCAAAAATTAAATACGACCAAGCTATTGGAGCGAAAGCTAAAGTTTCAGGTACACCATCTTTTACTCTAAACGGAAAAGACCTGGACTCAAAAATCTGGGGTGATGACTCGAAACTAAAAGCTGCTTTAGACGAAGCTATAAATTCTAATAAATAATAATCAAATTTTTTTATTATAATAAAAATCTCACCCACAAGATGGATGAGATTTTATTTTTTTGTCACTTTTTATTGTTCAATGTAGCGTTGCCATTCAGCAGGCACCACATCCACCGCAATTATTTTCTTCCTTGAAGGAGGAAAATTGATTTTGATAGGCATGTGTTCTCCTTTTATTTGTGCAACTCACGCGCTCGACCGATATTCCTAATACTATAATTTTACGTTTTTGCGCGAGCCTATCAATCATTCTATCAAAAAAAATAACAAAAGTCAAGAAAACACGCTATTTTTCGTTTCGCCTCCTAAAAACCTCTTAGCGCTTATACTTATATAATACCTTATTTTATACACAAGCGCAATAGTTTTTTTAAACTTTTTATGGTTTTTTAAAAATAGCCAATGTTGCCTCAACATCTTTTGGTATATTATATTTTCTACACCATTCATCAACAGCCTTTGACGCTCCGGGTAACGCCTGATTACCATAATCGTCAACAACAATAACCGCCCCGCTCTCAAGATTATTCCATATTAAATTAAGTGGGTCTAAAATTGAATCATAATAATCTCCATCCAAAAAAGCAAAGCTAATTTTCGAAGGGATTTGTTCTCGCGAAATCTGATTAAACCAACCTTTTGTGATTTTTGGCATTTTTTTAACATTCGCTTTTCTTAAATTCGAAATAAGCTGCTTTTTGCTTGCGCAAAGCTCACCCTTTTTAAAATCCTCGCCCAAGGAATTTACATCTTCGACGGATTTCTCCGGAAGACCCTCAAAAGAATCATATAGCCAAAGATGCTTTTCACTGTTCCATTCCTCAATCTTTTTCGCCAAAAAAACACTAGTAGTTCCGACATAGCACCCAAATTCAACAATATCACCAAAAATTGCGCGAGTCTTTTCGAGCTCGCGCAAAATTATTTGAATTTCACGTTCATTAACTTGATCACTTAGTAATTTCATTAGTATCTATTATACTACGAACGCTTAATTGTACCAACTATATCGTAAATCTCATTCTCGTCAACAGGCTGAAACTCACCAGAGACCTCAACACCATTAGAGCCAGCTTCTCCGCCATAAAACTCTAATATATTGCCTCCTCCAGATATTGCATATTTTTTACCTTTTGAATCGATAATTCCGACCTTACATTTTTGTGAAGAATCGGTCTTACCTTGCTTAGTTGATAAACAAATTAGATTTCCTGATATTGTTATTATCTTTGAAGACTCTTCTTTCTTATTATCATTTACACCACGATGTACTGAAGGTATTGTAAAATCAAGGATTTTAACTACAAAAGCAGTCGCAAAAACTATCGCTACTAAAACTAGAATTATCAATATTGAAGTTAATTTCTGATGGAAAGATTCTCTTTGATATTTTGAAATTTCTCTCATTTTATTATTTCAAGAATCCCATCACAATAATTACAACCAAACTAATAATCGTTAAAATCGCCATAATTGGAGCCGTTCGTTTTACCCAGTTTTTATATGGTACACCAGCAAGTGCTAAACCAGCCATCAATGATGCGATCGTTGGTGCAATCATATTTAGCAATCCCGAGGCTGTCGCAAATGCAACAACAGCAATCTCTTTAGTAGAACCAGCTAAACTTGCAACAGGTGCAATAATCGGCATTGTTGCCTCCGCTAAACCTGAAGATGAAGGAATTATAAATGACATTGGAATATAAAAGATAAATGCCAAAACGCCAAATATTTGTGAAGGAACCTTGCGTAACAAATCCTCACCCCAATAGACAATCGTATCTTGAATTCCACCAGCACGCATCAAAACACCAATTGCAGCAGCAACCGCAATGATTAATGCAACATTTAATAGATCAGCTGAACCTGCAAGAAAGGTATTAGTCACCGAAACATCTTCTTTTTTAAATTCTTCATAATATAGAATTTTAATAAGAACCGTCGATATCAAGAACAATGCTGAAATTTCATTAAAGTACCAACTACCGAACGCTACTGAGTGTTCAAAACCGAAAACTGGTCCAACAACAGGTAACGTAGCAAGCCATTCATGCCATTCTTTAAAGAAAGAAACCCCTAAATCTTCCCACGGAATCAATGACATAACCATCACAAGGAATGTGAAGCCAAAAATTCCCATAACGAATTTTCGTTCAAGAGTAAATTTTGGAATATTCGAAGCATCGATTGCTTTAACTGCTGGTTTACCTTTTGAGTCTTCAGCATAACCACCAGCTTTAACTTTTCCAGCATATCGCATCGTGAAGATAATTGAAGCGATCAAAGATACAACTAAAATAACAAATTGAGGTAAAAGAACTTTCGAAAGATCCGCCCCGGCAGCATTTGCGGCAATTCCCGTTGAAAATGGGTTAACGGTTGAGGCTAAAACACCAACTCCAGCACCCAAAACAATCACCATTACTGCGGTCATTGCATTATAGCCGGCCGCTAACATAATTGGCACAACTAACGCATAAAAGGCCACCGCCTCTTCTTGCATACCATAAGTCGTTCCACCAATGGCAAAGAGTGTCATTAAGACTGGAATCAACCATTTCTCTTTGCCTTTCATCTTTTTGAGAAGCCCACCGATTGAAGCATCGAGAGCACCAGTTTTCATTACAACGCCCAAAAATCCGCCAAGGATTAGTACGAACACAATCACGTCGAGTTTATTCACCATTCCATAAATTGGTGAAGTGAAAATATCCCAAAAACCTTGTTTTAGATTAATATAGAAATCTTTATTATCCTTTTTGGCGTTTTCGTAATCTTTTTTAGCGTTTTTATATCCTTTGCTTTCAGCATCAGAAGCTGAAATCTCATTTTTCGGATCCTTAACTTCCTCAACAACCTTCAAACGCTTTTCAGTTCTAGTATAACTTCCTGATTTGATTGAAGATTCACCTTTTTCATTAGTTGTATATTCATATCGCCCCGACGGAATCAACCAAGTTAATCCCGCCATAATCGCGATTATAATAAACAAAACACTAAAAGCTGAAGGTGATTTAAAAACTTTCAGTTTTTTCGAAACCTTTTTATCAGTTTTCTTTGCATCAACTTTTTTTGTAGCCATTTTTTCTCCTAAATTACAAAGTTAAAGCCATTACTGCTTTAATTGTATGCATTCGATTTTCAGCTTCATCAAACACAATTGAAGCATTTGAGTTGAAAACCTCGTCTGTAACTTCCATTTCTTTCAAGCCATATTTTTCGAAAATTTCCTGACCAACTTTAGTGTTTAAGTCATGAAAAGCTGGCAAACAGTGCATGAATTTTACATTTGGATTGCCTGTTGCATGAAGAAGTGCAGTATTAACTTGGAATCCTCGAAGCTGATGAATTCGCTCTTCAAATTTATCTTCTTCACCCATTGAAACCCATACGTCAGTATAGATGAAATCTGCACCATGAGCGGCACCATATAGGTCATCTGTAATTGTGATTTTTGCACCAGTTTCATGTGCAATTTCACGACACTTTTCAACCAAAGCTTGGTCTGGATGAAGTTCATTTGGCGCAGCAATTCGAAAATCAACGCCCATTTTTGCAGCCCCGATCATCAAACTATTTGCCATATTATTTCGACCATCACCAACAAAAACTAATTTAGCACCTTTCAAATAACCAAGATGTTCTTCCATAGTCATAAAGTCTGCCAAAATTTGAGTTGGGTGATATAAGTCAGTTAACCCATTCCAAACTGGAACACCAGCGTATTTCGCGAGTTCTTCAACAGTCGAATGAGCAAATCCACGAAATTCGATTCCGTCAAATGATCGTCCAAGCACAATTGCCGTATCTTTGACTGACTCTTTTTTACCCATTTGGATATCATCTTTACCTAAAAATTCTGGGTGAATTCCTAAATCACGAGCCGCTACAGTAAAAGCAGTTCGAGTTCGGGTTGAAGTTTTTTCGAAAAGCAATGCAACTTGCTTACCCTCATGAATTTTGTGCGGAATTCCAGCACGTTTTAGACGTTTGTATTCGTGTGCTGTATCAAGCATTAGTCGAATTTCTTCCGGCTTAAAATCTAAAAGTGTTAAAAAGTTTCGACTCCTTAAGTTTAGTGCCATTTATTAAATCTCCTCTCTCCAAATTGGCATTGACATACATCGTGGACCTCCTCGACCGCGGCCAAGTTCGGCACCTTGAACCTCAATCACTTCAACACCAGCTTCGCGTAAAGCTTTATTTGTTACGTAGTTTCGGTCATAAGTAACCACAACACCTGGTGCAATTGCTAGCGTATTTGAACCATCATTCCATTGTTCACGAGCAGCAGCAATCGGATCGCCATTTCCACATTGAATCAAAGTTACATGGTCAAGGCCAAGAACTTCTTCCAAGGTTTCTTTTAGGTTTGTTCGATGTGTAATTTTTGGTTGTCCTGGAATACCAGAGTCTTCCAAAATATAAATGTTCAATTCGCCATCTTTATCTAGGATTTCAGGGTGAACTGTAAATTTATCTCGGTCAATCATTGTAAAAACAGTATCAAGGTGCATAAATGCGTGCGAAACTGGAATCTGAATTGCTAAGATTTTATTAAAGTCTGAGAATTCAAACAATTTCGAAGCAACTTTTTCGATTGCTTCAGGAGTTGTTCGTTGCGAAACACCAAGCGCCATCACATTTTTTGAAAGCCCGAGCT
>JABZJO010000010.1:0-8744 GCA_015257755.1 Candidatus Nanogingivalaceae bacterium | reverse complement strand
TGCTCACACCAATACCACCCGCCGATTGCGAAATCAAAGCACAGCGTTTGAGGGTATCGAAAATCCCTGCGATACTGTCTTCGGTCATATTCAGCAAGAAGCAAGACGACATTTGCGGTTTGGGCGTACCTGCGTTGAAGAGCGTTGGTGTGGCGTGGATAAACCATTTTTCGCTCATCAAGTTGTAAGTTTCAATCGCTGCCTGAATATCTTCTTTGTGAATGCCCAAGGCAACACGCATAAAGAGATGTTGCGGTCGTTCGGTTACCTTTCCGTTGGTGCGAATGAGGTACGAACGCTCCAAGGTTTTGAATCCGAAGTAATCAAAATTATAATCACGGTCGTAGATGAGACTGCTGTCGAGTTCATCGGCGTTTTTACGAATGATTTTATAAATTTCTTCGGAGATGAGAGGTGCGTGGGTTTGGGTTATGGGGTCGGTGTATTCGTAGAGCAATTGAGCGGTTTTTGAAAACGATTTGAGAGTGTTTTTGTGCAAATTGCTCACGGCGATGCGTGCCGCCAAGACCGAAAAATCAGGGTGAATGGTAGTTTGTGCAGCGGCGGTTTCTGCCGCAAGGTTGTCCAGTTCGGTAGTGGTAACATTGTCGTAAATCCCTTGAATGACTTTTTTAGCAATTTCAATTACATCTTTTTCCGAAATTGATAAGCCGTAGATGAGTTTATGAATACGAGCCGTAATTTTATCAAAATGAACGGCTTCTTTTTTTCCGTTTCTCTTTATTACAAACATTTCTTTTTTTATTTGAATTTCATAGCATAAGCAGGAACTAGATTTCCTTTCAATAGTTTTTGGAGTTTGGATTGCATCAGTTTTTTCGCCAAGGGTTTCACGCGGTCAATGTAGAGAATGCCTTCCAAGTGGTCGTATTCGTGGAGAATCACGCGTGCAGTCATTCCGCTAAAAGTTTCGGTGATGGTTTCAAATTGTTCGTTTTGATAGCTCAATTCCACCGACCACGAACGGGCTACTTTTCCTGATAAAAAGGGCAAACTCAAACAGCCTTCTGCTTCTTCCCATTGTTCTTCGGAAAGATTTTTTATTTGCGGATTGATAAACACTCGCCGAATACCCGTGTCGCCTTTTTCGAAATAGGCTATTTTATCCCTTTCGTCCATCGCCTCGTAAAGCAATTGAGAATCGGCAACGAACAACCGCAACGATTTTCCGACCTGCGGTGCTGCCAACCCACAGCCATTGGCCTTTTCCATCGTTTCCCACATATTGGCGATGAGTTCGTGCAAATTGGGAAAATCAGAGGCTACGGCTTGTGCCTTGACTTTGAGTACATTATTTCCGTAAGCAAATATGGGAAGTTTCATTTTTTTAATGGTTTTATTTGGCTAATAGCTAATGGCCGATAGCCAATAGTTATTTTAAAAATCTTCATCGAGTGAAAAGGTGTTTTGTTCGCTGTTGGTTTGTGCTACGCCTGTTTTTTGGTATTCGCCTACACGCCGTTCGAAGAAATTGGTTTTTCCTTGCAGAGAAATAAGTTCCATAAAATCAAACGGATTGGTAGCGTTCCACACTTTATTGCACCCCAAGGCAACGAGCAATCTATCGGCTACAAATTCGATGTATTGGCACATCAGTTCGGCATTCATTCCGATGAGTTTCACAGGGAGTGCATCGGTAACAAATTCCTTTTCGATAGCAACGGCATCTACGATGATTTCTCGTATGGTTTCTTCCGAAAGTTTGTTTTGTAGATGATTGACATAGAGCAAACAAGCAAAATCGCAGTGCAAGCCTTCGTCCCGACTGATGAGTTCGTTAGAAAAGGTGAGCCCTGGCATCAAGCCGCGTTTTTTGAGCCAAAAAATAGAGCAAAAACTTCCTGAAAAGAAGATGCCCTCCACCGCAGCAAAGGCGATGAGTCGCTCGGCAAAACTTCCTTTGGTAATCCATCGCAACGCCCATTTTGCTTTTTTGGTAACACACGGAATGGTTTCGATGGCACGAAGCAAATAATCCTTCTCGGCAGGGTCTTTCACATAAGTATCGATGAGGAGCGAGTACATCTCGGAATGGATATTTTCAATCATAATTTGAAATCCGTAGAAACATCGTGCCTCAGGATATTGCACCTCTTGGAGGAAGTTGATGGCAAGATTTTCATTCACGATGCCATCACTGGCAGCAAAAAAAGCCAACACTCGCGAGATGAAAAATCGTTCGTTGTCGTTGAGTTTGTTTTGCCAATCGTGGAGATCGGGCGACAAATCTACTTCTTCTGCCGTCCAAAAACTGGCTTCGGCGTTTTTGTAGAATTGCCAAATATCATTGTGCTGTATAGGAAAAATGACAAAGCGGTCTTTGTTGTCTTGTAAGAGGGGTTCGGTAATCATTTTTTAGTTTCTTTTAATTTTACAGACGCGTAAATATCAACATTTTCCCATACTTTACTTATACCATCAACACCTTTATGCAAATCAAAACAAACTGAGTTAAGTACTTCTAAGGCTTTCAAAGCTTTAAAATCTTTCAAATCGATAGAAGATTTGACACTCAATAAATTATCTTTGAATTGAATTTCTGCTGGAATATTATTCACACTAACTCCATTCATTCTTAGCTTAATAGTCCATTGATGGTTTTCAAAAATGAATTTTCCTGATATTTTTCCTGCTTCGTTCATCAATCCGAAAAAGGAATTTTTAATTTTTTCATCTCTGGAAGGATCTCCTGTTGATAACTCCAAAGCACGAATAGAAAACTCAGCATTGTTTAAAAAATCTTCAATGGATTTTCCTTCTGAAAGGTTGATTAAGTCCACCGATTGAAAAGTTCCTTTTACAGGTAATTTCTCGGTAGTTTTATATGCCGTCCATTCTACTTTTGCTGAATTTTCAACGGGTTCAAAAGATGATTTTTCATTTTTACAAGAATACAACAATGTACCTCCTATACCTAATAGTACGATGAATAATTTTTTGATTTTCATTAGCATTTACTTTTTACAAATTCATAAATCAGTCTTACAGGCACTGCTGTTGCTCCGCTTTGTTTATAGCCTTTTTTGTCTTTGAGGAAAGCAGCCCCTGCGATATCGAGATGTACCCAAGGGTAATCGGTAAAATGCTCCAAAAATTTGGCTGCTGTACTCACTCCGCCGATGGGTCCGCCAATGTTTTTAAGGTCGGCAATATCAGATTTTATGAGTTCGCCGTATTCTTTCCAAAGAGGGAGCTGCACAATGCGTTCATAGACTTCCTCGCCAATGGATTTTAGAGCATCGATACTTTCTTGGTGGTTGGAAAGTCCTGCAATTCCGAAACTCCCTGTAATCGCCGCCGAAGCTCCCGTGAGCGTAGCCATATCAATCACTAATTCAGGGTTGAATTTTTTCGCATAGCAAAGTGCATCTGCCAAAACAAGTCGTCCTTCGGCATCGGTATTTTGCACTTCTACCGTAGTGCCGTCCATTATGGTAATCACATCATCTACCACTAAGGCATTGGAATTGATTTTGTTATCCGTGGCGGGTACAATACCAATCACATAGTAAGGCAATTGATTCCCCGCAATTACCGAAATGATACCCAACACAGCGGCACCACCTGCCATATCGCATTTCATTGTACTCATTACGCCGCCCACTTTGAGTGAGTAACCGCCCGTATCGAACATTACACCTTTGCCTACCAAAACCAAAGGTTGAGAATTGACCGCATTTTTCGGTTTGTAGTGCATAATATTAAAAGTGGGTGGTGTTTCCGAGCCTTTATTCACGCCGAGCAAACCTCCCATTTTTAGGGTTTCGATTTGTTTTTTATGAAGAATTTCCGTTCCAAAACCGAATTTTTCACCTGCTTCCTGCACCCATTCTGAAAACTTGAGAGCATCCATATAATTAACAGGTTCATTTACTGCGTTTTTGGTGAGGGAAATGGCTTCAAGAACTGTGTTAAGTTCATTGTATTGCTTTTCAGAAAGAGCGGTTTCCGAAACAAATAGCGTGATTTTACCCGTCTTTTTTTTGGATAGATATTTATCAAAATGATAACTGCTAAGCAACACACCTTCCAAGAGGGCGTATTTTTCTTTTTCGGAGAAAAGTTCCAGATTTTCAAGAACCGCCTCCACCGAAGATGAAACAGAAGACGGTTGTAGTTGTTGCACAATGGTTGCCCCTACTTGTCTTAAATCCTCTAATTCGTATTTGGAAACGGCTACCAGCAAACTTTTTTCTTCTTGCCAAAGATGCCAATGTTTATTCTCCTTATCCTCAAACGACTGATGAATTTCTTCTTTCAAATTTTCCTGAATATCAATATTTTGCAAATCTTTTTGGCTACGAATAAAACGAATTATTGTGCCTTTCTCAAACGATAATTTGTCGGCAGTATAGCGTTTTAGCTCTGTATAAAGGTAAGTATCGATCATTTTATTTATTTTTTTAATTGTTGAGAAAGTGTTTGTTCTCCCGCCTTCCACCCACAAGCGGTTAATTCTTCTGTTTGGAGAGCATCTAATACGCGAAGTACTTCATCTACATTTCTTCCCACATTCATAGGATAAACGCTCACCCATTGTATAATTCCTTGTGGGTCAATGATAAAAGTAGCTCGATAAGCAACTTTTTCTTCGCAATTTAAAATTCCCATTTCTTCGGCTAAAGATTTGGAAGTATCGGCAAGCATTGGAATAGAAAGTTCTGCTAATTGTGGATGATTTTCTCTCCACCCTAAATGTACATATTCGGTGTCGGTAGAAGCACCAATCAACACAGCGTTTCTTTCCAGAAATTTTTTATTATTTTTATTAAATTCTATAATTTCTGTTGGACAGACGAAAGTAAAATCTTTAGGCCACCAAAAAAGCACCATCCACTTTCCTTGTTCGGCTGCGTAGTTGTGTGTGATTTCAGAGATTTCTATGCCTTTCTTTGTAGAAATAACGGCTTTTTTAACAAATTCTGGTAATTTATCTCCAATGCTTAGTATTCCTTTTTGGATGAGTTGTAATTGCTCTTTCTGAACCAATTTTTTAATTGAATTGCACATAATCGAATGTTTTTATATTTTCTAAATTGTTTGTTATCAATCGTTTTTTCAAGTAAGTTAAAAAAATAGTTTTACTTATTGTATCTAAATTATTTTTTTGAATAAAGTTTATGTAACTAATGACAGATTTTTTCAATTCTCCCTGAATTTCTTCTTTTTTATAATTCTTTTCATAGAGATATAAAAGAAAATATATCACTTTTTGCAACATTTCCTCTGCATTTTTCAAATCTTTTATTTCCTGATAGCAATTTGCCAAGTTGTTACACGAAACAACGTACAATTGTACAAAAGGAACTTTCAGTCGGACGCAATCGAGAAAATTACCATTAAGCACTTCAGCTCTGTACAAGGCATTTAGATAGCCACTCAAAGCAACTTCATAATTTCCTTCGTTAAAAGATTCATTGGCTTCTTCGGTTAAAATCTTCCAATAATTTTCGATATGGTTTACACAAGTATCACTCATTATATTTCAAGTTTTGGTTAGCAAAATTCCAGTTTACAAGTTCCCAAAAACCTTCCACGAATTTGGGTCTTGCATTTCGATAATCGATATAGTAGGCGTGCTCCCACACATCGAGGGTAAGGATAGGAGTTTTATTTTCAGTCAGTGGAGTGAAAGCATCTTTCATTGGGAGAATTTCTAATTTTCCTTCCTGATTTTGAGCCAGCCACGCCCAACCAGCACCGAATAATTTTACGGCAGTGGCAGAGAATTGTTCTTTAAAATTTTTAAAACTTCCGAAATCGCGGTTGATGAGTTCAGCGATTTTTCCAGTAGGATTTTTTCCGCCATCGGGCGAGAGACAATTCCAAAAAAAGGAATGATTCCAATGTTGAGCTGCATTGTTGAAAATGGCTACTTGGTTTTCGTTGTAGCTTTTTCGGATGATGTCCACGATGTCTTTTTCCGCCCATTCGGTATCTTTTACCAATCCCGCAAGGTTGTTTACATAGGCAGCGTGATGCTTTTCGTAGTGATAATCAAAAGTTTCCTCTGTAATAATCGGATTTAGAGCATTTTTGTCATACGGAAGCTCTGGGAGTGTGTGATTAATATTCATTATTTTTCAGGTTTAAATAGTTAGCTTAATTGATTTTCAATTGTTTAATATTATTATTTTTAATATTTTTAGATTTGCAAAAATAATAATTTAGATTTATCTAAAAAAATAAATTGATGATTTTTTTATTTATCTTTTCAATATAGTTTTTTAATAATTTGTAAATCAAATATATAAAATAAAGTTTGATGTTTTACACGTTATTTATTTTTTGTTTTTTTCGGTGAGATGCTATTCTAATCTTTGCGAAAGAGTCATAATTTCTTTACAGATAGCCACTATTTGAGCGGTTTGTTTTTCAAGTTTAAACAGATAGGTGGAGGCTTTCTTTTCGGAAAAATTGCGATACAAAATCTTTACAATCAGATTGTAATTCACTCCCACTACCCGAAATTACCCATAGAGTTCGGTGAGTTTGATATAAAAATCCTTTACCAATTTACCGATTTTTACACTTTTGATTTCTTTGGAAAATAATACCGAAATAAAAATATATCTTAAATGCAATAAATCCCAAAAATTTATTGCTGGGCAATTGGGTGTGTCAGAAAGTACCATTAGCAGAGAGCTGAAAAGAGGGGTATATCCCCTTCAAAACGCTCAGGAACACGCAAATATTCGCAAGGAAAGATTTGCTGTAAAATTGTGGGCTATTGTAAAAAACAAAATATCAATATGGTAAGTACTGAAAAGATTTATCAATATATCCGAGAAAATAAGGGAAAAGGAGGTGATTTATATTAATATTTAAGACATAAGTTAAAACATCGAAAACAGCTCCCTTTCCTTCGGAGAGGGCTGAGGAGAGGACGAAAACCAATTAGTTTACGCCCTGAAATCGTTTTGACTAATGAAGAATTTGGATATTTTGAAGTAGATTAATTGTGGGGGCAGAACACAAAAGAGCAATTTTGACGATTGTAGAAAGAAAAATATTTTTTTTAATAATGAGTAAGTTAAGTAGTAAAAATGCAAAAAAATAACCAAAGCGATGATAGAGGCTTTGCTTCCGTATAAAGATTTTGTAAAAACCATTACGAGTGATAATGGATTGGAGTTTTGTGAACATTGTGCTTAAGGGTTGAATGTACCACATAAAAAATAAATCATCTGATAACCAAATTGTAAAATTATTTTTATCGCTGTAATTGGATTCTGTTCAGTGATATAAGGTAATAAATATAAGTTTCTGATTTTCAATAAAATAATTTATTTAAAAAATAAAAAAGCAACTGATAATTAACCAAGCATAATTATGTGTTGAAATACACTGCATTTAAATTCGTATTCCTCTTCCTCGCTCTGCTTTTATCTCCTTGTTTTTCTTGTTTCCGATTTAGAAGGAAACCTGCAAGAAGTCGTTACAGATTTAGAATGGACTGCTACCAAAAATGATTTGATTGAACTTGTTTATGCCTTACAACAAATTAAAGCCATTTCTTATAGGAAGGTGAGTATCAACAAAATCATTACTATCTTTGACAAAATATTCAATATTGATTTAAAAGATAGTCATCACGCTTTCCATCGGATGAAAACACGAGCCAAATCAAGAACCGTTTTCTTAGATGAATTAAAAAAGGACATTGGAAGAATATATGGATAGGTAATCCGTTTTCATCAGTGGGGTAATTAACTTACAAACGTCCCGTTTGATTTTTTTGCCAATTTGTAAATAGTTCGTACCTTTGCAACATTGAGTTACAACGCAAAACAAATAAAATCAATGAAATTGGCTCCGTTACTAAATCGTTACCTCATAGACTTTGATAAATAGGTAACTATCTAATAATAAATATATTATAAAATCAGCTACATTTTTTGGGCATAAATATAGAAAAGCTGTAGTTGTAAAAATACTATTGAAGATTCTAAAACTACAAAATCAAGCACATTCACTGATTAAATAGTATTATAGCTAAGTTTCAATATTTTTTTAACTTCCCTTAGTTGAACTTCAAAACAACTTTTAGTAAATCTTAAACGATTTTAAATATAGGGCAAAACTACAAAAGTTTTTTTACTCTCACAAAGGCTTAGGCAAGTTTTTTATTTCTTGTAGTAATTCTACTACATAGATAGGTAGTACATTGACATATTACCAGCCCCACACAAACGTGCGTTGCAAAGGTATTTTTTTTTGGTTATATTGTCAAGATGTTGTACCTTTGCACCTAGAAGTTATTGAGAAAATAGGTATAATCAAATGAAATAAGAACTATTACTAAACCATTACCTAATCTTCTTGTAATTCCTGTATCTTCTTTATTTAAAATAGATTATAAAAGTAGTTTCAATTTTTAATGAAAAATAAAAATTTATATTAATAATTATCTTGCTGGCTTACCATCTTGGTTGCTAAAATATGCTTGCACAACCCTCTGTTGGTTTGGTGATTGGTGTACCAATTGCAAGTACATTGTGCCTTCTCGCCATCAAGAATAACAGTATGGGTCACTCCTCCTGTTCCTTTTACATTGGCTTTTACATAATCACCGCGTTGCTTTACGATTTGTACTTCATTATTTTCAGTGAGTTTTTTAGCATTCTGCAATCGTGGATTGAGACTTATCAATCGTTGGGGTTTGAATGGCAAACGGCGGTAGAAATAATTGCTGTCTGTTAGGTTGTAGCCTAATAGCCCTA
>JABZJO010000009.1:0-8957 GCA_015257755.1 Candidatus Nanogingivalaceae bacterium | reverse complement strand
ATATTGTTGAGGCTAAACTAGATGGTCAAATTCGTCGCTATAAAACAGAAAAAAATCCACGCCTTGGTAAATCTGGTATTATGGCAAGATTTAAACGCTCGCTAAAACGCGGTTAAACTTTTAGTAAAAAACAAGGTTATGAAGGCCTTGTTTTTTTATTTAATTTTAAAAAGTGCTTGAAAAATATGAATATACATGGTAGAATGTAAGCATAAGTGTTTTAAAATAAATTTCAAAAGGGAGAAAATAAAGTGAAAATAAAAAATATACTTAGTTATTTTTTTATGGTTTTTGGCGCATATTCAATTATGGCGCTTGGTTTTGGTAATAGCGCTTTTGCTGCCGAAGTACCAAATTTTACGAAAGTACTTGAAGATAAAGGTCTTTTAACTATTACTTCATCAGAAACTATAGATAAAGAAATTTCTGTTGTAAGAGGAAAGATAGATAACTTAAATTTCACTACAATCTCCTGGAATAAAAACGGTTCTTATAAACTGCAAAAAGGTATAACACAGGCACAGATTAATCAAAGCTATACTACGCCCTGGAATAAAGACAATATCTTAAACGAGGCTAAAATCCACAATACGCCAGTAATTTTTACGGGTGGTTTTTGGCAACTTGAAAATGCCGACAATGGTTGGTCGCAACGAGAACTTGGGCTAGGAAAAAATGGAATTATGTACTCGGATGGTAAAGGTGATGTTGAAGTTACTAACTTGAGCAACTCGGAAGTTTCGAAAATATTCCAAAAGATGGGCGACAAGGGTTGGAACGTTGGTGCATTTTCGCCAATTGTAAAAAACGGAGTTCTTGATTCAACTTTAGGTCAAAGTGGTGTATGGCATGGTGACCCAAATGTAAAAAATGCTAGGACAATTTTTATAGAATTTAATAATGGTTTGCAGGCGGTTTTTGTGGTTGATGGTCACACTTCAACAAAGACAGGTTTAAATCATAGCGAAATAGTGAACTTGATTAATCAAATGGGTGTTTCGGGTATTAAAAATGCCTTTATGCTTGACGGCGGCGGAACGACTCGTGCATATACTAAATCTGATAATGGAACTGAAACTGTAATGGGTTCATTTGTAGATAATCGCTTTGCTAGTCAATTCTTATATCTTTCGAAAAATGAGGTTAAACCAGAATTCTTCGTTGATAGAAGTAGCGATAAAGTTGCTAAAAATGAATCACAAACAGCTACATATGCTGACTGGAAAGCAGCCTTCGAGAAAGGTTTGAAATTTATACCGGGAACTCAATATCTAACTGGTGCGCTAGAAAAAGCTAATCCAGTAAATAATGCAAATAATCTACAAGCTGCTACTTCTGCTGCTCAACAAAATGCAGTTGAAAACAAAGCTAATGAATCAGCTAAAAATAAGGCAATCAAAGCACCAAACACAGGAAGCAAAACTACTACAAATCATCAAACAACATTCTTGTGGGTGGCTAGTGCCACAATCGCTATTCTAACTGGTTTTATAACCCTAAAAAGGTTTAAAAACTGCAAAGTTAGAATTCAAAAATAATTACCAGATAGGTAATATAAAATAAAACGAGACTTACAACAGGGTCTCGTTTTTAAATGTGCGAAAGTTTAAAATATTTTGCTTTTTTGTAAAAATATGATATAATCGGTTTAATGTTGTTATAAAGATTCGAGAGAGGGGTGATCATAATGAATCAACAGCAAGAAACTTTAAATAAGGAGATTGAAATTCCAGGGAAATTGATCGCGTCAATTTCTCGTTCGATTGGTAAATATTTAACAAACTATACAATCTATTTTTATAGGCAAGAAAATGGTTTTCTTGCGCCAGAAATTGGCGTCACAGTTATTTTTGATCGCAGGATGCCTTATCCTATGGTAGGTGCTATTATAGATACTATTAGGAAGGAAAATATAAGGGGTATATCGATTAAAGATTGCCTTGAGGACTATCAACGATTTATAACTCAAGACTCCACTAAATGGGCGGATAAGCTTGTTGACATAGAGATTTTAGCCATGTTAGTAGATGATGATGGCTCACAGATGATGGATGAGGAGATGTTCCTAGGCACACTTCAAGACTTAGCTCAATATATAATGGATGTTATTCCGCGATTCTGTTTCTATGTTAATAGAGGAGGTGATTTTAGCTATGAATGGTGACGTCACTATTGCTGAACTTTTCGCAAAGTTTGGACGTAGGTTCGCAATGATTATCGAACCAGATCACGACCAAGTTTGCATTGTTATATTCTATGAAATCATCTTTGATGGTTATGAAAAATATATCAAGAGAAGTACAGTTGAATATAATCAAAAAAACTGCATGTTAATAGTTCCGGGTTTTGCCGATGAGTATGATATAATTGATGTGATAGATTTAGATTCTCACGTTGAAAATATGTTATTTCATCCACTTTCGATTTTGAATAGAAGGGCTAGTAAAAAAGCTTTGCGAACGGCCGAAAATCTTCGAAAATTATCCTCGGCGTTGTTTAAATATGAACAAGCTAGAGAAAATAACCTTGAAGAGTTTATCGAAAAAGGGGAGGAAATGCGAAAAGGAATTATCAATCTAATTGTGAAAACGTGCGAAAACGTTTAAACTAATCAAAAAGTCTCGTAAAGGGGCTTTTTTTAATATTAAAATTATGGTAAAATTATAGATAGATTTTATACTGTTTTTAATGGAGAGGGAAATGTCTAGAAAAACTGCGAAGAAGAAAAATGTAATGGTGGAAGACAATAAAGTTGATAAAATTTTAACAACCGTTTTTGGTGATCCACAAAAGAAAATTTTGCGTCGATTGCAACGCAAAGTTGATGAAATTAATAAATTAAGCGAAAAATACGAAAAAATGAGCGATGAAAAGCTCAAAAAGACTTTCGAAAAACTCAAGAAGAGCCTTTCGAAAAAGAGCTTGGATGATATTTTACCAGATGTATTTGCGCTTGTCCGTGAAGCTTCAAACCGTGTTCTTGGAATGCGCCACTTTGACGTTCAGTTAATTGGTGGAATGGTTCTTCATGAAGGAAAAGTTGCCGAAATGAAAACAGGTGAAGGTAAAACTTTGGTGGCAACTTTGCCGGTTTCTTTGAATGCGATGGAAGGAAAAGGTGTGCACGTTGTGACCGTGAACGATTATCTTGCACAGCGTGACGCTTCTTGGATGGGAAAGTTGTATGACTTTCTTGGTCTTTCGGTTGGTGTGATTATTAATGACGCCAGTTTTATCTTTGATCCAGAATATGATAACGAAGAGCATGAAGATGAGAACATGCGAAAACTTCGTCCAGCAACTCGAAAAGAGGCTTACGCTGCGGATATTACTTATGGAACAAATAACGAATTTGGTTTCGATTATTTGCGCGACAACATGGTGAATGAAGTTGAGCTTTTGCGTCAGCGCGAGCTTAATTTTGCAATTGTCGACGAGGTTGACTCAATTTTGATCGATGAAGCTCGAACACCTTTGATTATTTCTGCTCCAGCTGCTGAAAATCCAGAAAGTTATATTCAATTTGCCAAGGTTGTTTCACAGCTTTCAAAAGAAGATTACGAAGTTGATGAAAAGCGCCGAAGCGTAGCTTTAACTGAATCTGGAATCGATAAGATTGAAAAACTTCTTAATATGAAGAATCTTTATACACCAGAACATTCACGTGCGGTTTATCACGTTGAGCAAGCTTTGCGCGCCGAGACTCTTTTCAAACGAGATAAAGACTACGTTGTGACGAATGATGGTGAAGTGATTATTGTTGACGAACATACTGGTCGCTTGATGAACGGACGTCGCTATAACGAAGGTCTACACCAGGCAATTGAGGCAAAAGAAAAAGTTCCAGTTTTGCAAGAATCAATGACTTTGGCGACAATTTCGTTCCAGAACTTCTTCCGTCTTTACAATAAACTTTCGGGAATGACCGGAACCGCTTTCACTGAAGCTGAAGAGTTCCAGCAAATTTATTCTTTGGAAGTTGTGCAAATTCCTTCAAACAAACCAGTCATTCGTAATGACAAAGAAGATTTGATTTTTAAAACTGAAAAAGCAAAACTTAAAGCTGTTGCTGAAGCGATTAAAAAATATCACGCAGAAGGACGCCCAGTTTTGGTTGGTTCAGGCTCAATTGAAAAGAACGAGCAAATTGCAAAATATCTCGATCAAGAAGGAATCAAATATAATCTTTTGAATGCTAAAAATAACGAACACGAGGCTGCAATCGTGGCGCGTGCCGGAGAAAAAGGTGCAATTACTCTTGCGACAAATATTGCTGGTCGTGGAACCGACATTAAGCTTGGTAAAGGTGTTAAGGAACTTGGTGGATTGGTTGTGATTGGTTCAGAGCGTCACGAATCTCGCCGAATCGACAACCAGTTCCGCGGTCGTGGTGGTCGTCAGGGAGATCCAGGTGAAACCCAATTCTACGTTTCAACTGAAGACGATTTGATGCGAATTTTCCAGGGTGAAAGAATTGCAGCTTTAATGGATCGGCTTGGTGTGCCAGAAGATACTCCAATTCAACACAAAGCTGTTTCGAAAACGCTTGAAAACGCGCAAAAACGCGTTGAAGGATTCAACTTTGATACGCGTAAAAATGTTGTTCAATACGACAATGTGATCAACCGTCACCGAAAAGTTGTTTACGCGATGCGCCGAAAAATCCTTGAAGGTGAAGATATTACAGCCGAAATTAAAGAGCTATTTATTTCGAAAGCAGCAGAACTCGCTGAACTACCTCCAAAAAATAACGAAAAATTTGTTTCAGACTTTGTTGAAATCTTCCCAGTTGATGAAGAGAAAATTGAGGCTCTTGGCCGAATTTCTAACGACAAAAAGCGAATCAAATTAGCTAAACAAATTGCCGAAGAACTTTACCAAGATAAAGAAAATGAACTAGGTAAAGAGGTGTTCCAAAAAGTTGAACGTGAAGTTTATATGCAAATTCTTGATACTCTTTGGATGAATCACCTTGAAAATATGAATTTCTTGCGCGAAGGAATTCACTGGCGAAGTGTTGGACAACGCGACCCATTGGTTGAATACCGTGCAGAATCACAAAAATTGTTCGATGGTCTTCAGAATACTTTGCGCGATGAAACGATTCGAATTCTAACTCGAGTTACACCAAATGACGCAGTAGCGCATCAAGATGAAGGTCATGATACTGAACTTACACGACTTGCTGAGAACTCAGTTGAAAAAGGTGTTAATGAGATTCAGTCTGGTGATAAAAACCGTGATGAAGATTTTTCAAAAGCTAAAAAAGCTGCTTCAAAAAATAATGAAAACGCCAAAAAGAATAATGCGCGAAAAGCTAAAAAAGCTCAACGCCAGAACAAAAAGAAGGGTCGCAAATAGATGCGCCACACCGTTGAAGAAGTACGCCTGAAAAATGGCGTACGCGGTCTTCTTGTGAATGTTCCAGATGCGACGGTGATGAGTTTTCAGTTTCAGTTTCGAGCAGGTTCTCGATTTACTAAAAGTCCAGAAATTTATGAAACTGCGCACATTATGGAGCATATGGCTTTTGGTGCAAATGCAAGGTTTGCTAGTGAACATGAATTTGAGGCCGAATTTACTAAAAACGGCGCTTATCACAACGCTTCAACATCTGATATGAGTATGAATTATGTAGCGGATTGTGCCGATTTTGAGTGGGATCGAATTTTTGAATTACAGCTTCTTTCAATTAGTCAACCAAGATTTAACGAGTTTGAATTTAAAGCAGAAAAGGGTAATGTTCGAAACGAATTGACAGGTTATTTAAACAATAACGCGCGTCTTCTTTGGCCAAAAATTCAGCAAGAATTTGGTGAAAAAGTTCTAACTTATGAAGAGCGTTTAAAAACTATTGATAACATCACACTTGATGATATTCGTGAACACCATAAACGAACACACACTACTGATAATTTGCGGTTCGTAATCGCTGGAAAAATCACACCAACTCGTAGAAATAAAATTCTTGAAGGTTTCGAAAATCTTCAACTTGAAAGAGGTGAACGTTTCGAAATTATCACCGACCCAACTAAAAAACCACAAGCGCCGATTTTTATTCATCGACCAGATTTGAAGAATATTAGTTTTGGGATTTCACTATTATTGCCACGTAAGCTAACTACATCCGAAATGGACGCAATGCACGCATTGAACCACATTTTAACTGGAACAATGCATGCGCGCATTCTTGGGCAAGCTCGTAAACGAGGATTAACTTATGGCGTTTATTCTGGTGCTTCTCGTGGACCAAAAGATTCTTCTTGGGATTTCGAAGGTCAAACAAACTACAGCACGGCAAAAGAGCTTTTTGAGCTAATTGTATTGGAGCTTAAAAAGGTTTTGAATGAAGAAATTACCGAAAAAGAGCTTGAAGCTATGAAAAGTTATTCACTCGGTTCATTCCAAATGGGCGGTCAAACCGTTGCTTCAACAGCAGGATTTTACGCCTCAAGATATTTTTGGGACGGACATGTTCGTGATTATAAAGCTCAGCCAAAGTTTATTAAGCAAATTTCGCGTGAACAAATTTTTAAAGTAGCGAAAGAATTTATAGATGCGAACACTTGGATTTTAGGTGCAGTTTCTGGTGGTGAAGAATCACAGATTCAAGAACTGAATCAAGAATTTTCTAAATTATTCGAAAAATAATCGCTTTACGGCGGTTATTTTATTTTAAAAGGTTATGCTATAATAAAGAATATGGATTTTGACGAATTTGAAGAGTTGTTAAATTCTGAAATAAAAAAACCTCAACCGCATGAGGTAATTTATAGTGTTTCAGATTTTATTGCAACTAGCAATGATATTTTTGAAAAGAGTTTTCCAAGTGTTTTAATTGAAGGTGAAATTTCAAGTTTTAAGGTGAATCAAAATAAGTTCGTTTTCTTCGATTTAAAAGATGAAGAATCGGTTCTTGGCTGCTTTATGATGGTTTGGCAATTACGTTTTCCACTCGAAGACGGCATGAAGGTTATTGCTCAGGTTAAACCCAAATTAACAAACTGGGGAAAATTTAGTTTAACAGTTGAAAAAATTACGCCAAAAGGTGAGGGAAGTCTTAAAAAATCTCTCGAAATCTTAAAAGAAAAATTAACGCGAGAAGGTCTATTCGATGAAAGTCGAAAACGCAGAATTCCGCAAGATTTACAGAAAGTTGCGGTAATTTCAAGTACGCAAGCGGCTGGTTATGCGGATTTTATTAAAATTATCAATGAGCGCTGGGGCGGGTTAAAGATTATTGTGGCGCACACTCAGGTTCAAGGTATGGCGGCTAGTGATCAAATTATTCGTGCGATAGACTTTTTAAACAGTCAAAGTGAACTACCTGATGTAATTACGATTATTCGTGGCGGCGGTAGCGCTGATGATCTAGCGGTTTTTAATGATGAAAAACTGGTTCGTGCGGTTGCAAATTCTCGCGTGCCGATCATTACTGGAATTGGGCACGAAATCGATCAAAGCCTTTGTGATTTGGCTGCAGATTTTGCTGCCTCAACACCAAGCAACGTGGCACAAATTTTAACACCAAATAAATTTGACGAAATGCGTTTTTTGCGTTCAAAAATTTTACGCACAAATGATTTATTGCTTTCGAAAATAGCTGAACTTAAAAAATCTAATAGAGAGAAAAATCAGGAAATTCGCGATAGAATTTTACAGAATATTCTTGACCAGAAAAGAGAGATTCAAGCTAAAAAACGAATTTTAGAAAGCTATAACCCGCAAAATATTTTGGCGAAAGGCTACGCGCTGATTAGTGGGGAAATTGCAACCGGTAAAGAAATTACAATTAAAACAATAGATAAAACAATAACGGCGGAGGTAAAAAATGTCAATCAAAATTAGTCAAAAAATAAAAGAAATCGACGAGATTCTAGCTAATATTGAAAGTGGAGCGATTCCTCTTGAAGAAACTGTTGAAAAATATAAAGAGGCGATTTCGAAAGCTGAGGCGCTTGAGAGCGAGTTGAATTCGCTCGAAAATGAAATTGAAGTTTTGAGTAAAAATTTTGCACAAGAATAGTTTATAAAAAAGAGAAAACCCCGCACAAATTGCGGGGTTGGCAAACTTACCAGACGATCATTTCATTAAGATTATCATCCAGTGCGATATCCACTTCACGGCAATACCATTTCCCAAAGTCTTCACTATGAGGATTTTTGTCTTGGCAGTAAAGTGAAATTAACAACTTAACGCCTGCCTTTTCGCATTCTTGTTTGAACACGATTAGATGGGACAACTTGTCTTTATCTTTATGCGCAAAAAGAAGAATTCCATCTTCTTTTTGGTTCTTTTTGATAAATTTCTTGAAAATCTTCCTAATAGTTTCCTCTTGCTTAGGATTAAATTTCAAGACGCACTCCGTTATCTGTGGAAAAATATCTTTTCCGAACGTGTCGCTGGTAAGTTTAACTGGTTTTGGTGCCATTTGAGCACCTCCTTTATAAATTTTCTTAGCTTTTCGAAAAGCTACTTTGGTATTATATCATAAAAATGCTAAAAAGTCAATTTGAACAAAAAGCATAAGGTGTGTTATAATGTAGGCATGTTTGATACAGATGAATTTAAATTAAAAATGACCGAGGCCGTTGAGCATTTCAAAGGAGAAATGAAAAAAGTTCGAACTGGCCGTGCGCATCCTTCAATGCTTGATGGGGTGTCGGTTGAAGTTTATGGCGCAAAAATGCCATTAAACCAAGTTTCGAATATGACTGCACCAGAGGCAGGAATGATTTTAATCACACCTTTTGATGCCAATAATATTTCAGCGATTTCTGCAGCAATTCGCAACGATCAAAGCCTTGGTTTTAACCCAAGTGATGATGGTCGCGTTGTTCGTGTGCCAGTTCCACCACTAACAGAGGAACGCCGCAAACAAATTGTAAAACAAACTTCTGAAAAAGTTGAAGGTGCAAAAATTACGCTTCGAAACATTCGTCAAGATGCTTTGAAA
>JABZJO010000008.1:0-9078 GCA_015257755.1 Candidatus Nanogingivalaceae bacterium | reverse complement strand
ATAGAACAGAACGTAAATAATAAATTTAAGAGAGATTATGGCTAAAAAGAATACGAAACGAAAGATTATTGGCCTTGTAAGTGAAGCTACAGGTCATCGAATTTACTACACTCGCAAAAATACTCAAAATACACCTGAGAAACTTTCTTTGCGAAAATACAACCCAAAGACACGAAAACACGAAGTTTTCACAGAGACTAAAAAATCTCTTGGTCGAAACGAAGTTAAACCACGAAAAGGTTAATAATAAAAAAGCGCTCAATTGGGCGCTTTTATTTATTCTGTGTTTTTATTCTTCAGAAGCTATCAAATCTAGCAGAGCCGAGACATATTCCGCCTGAGACCATGTGAGTGGCGCCACGGAAAGGTGCTTTAAATCACGCGGGTCAATTTGTTCAGGTAGAATCCCTGTTGATGTTTGTTGATCTGAAACCCAATCTAGAATCTCTTTTGCTTTTAAAATTTCACCTCGAGCGATATAAAATTCAGCACACCAAAGTGTTGTAATAGGCCAAATATTTGCTTCATAATCATTGCTAAAACGGTAATAAACATCATTCTCGAAGCGCGGCAAACCAATTTGGTTATCTGTATTAAACCGTTTTTCGAGCACGTCAAACGCATTGTGAAGCTTTTCACCCTTAAAGTCAAAAAGATTAAATATAAAGGCTCCATAAAAACTTGAGGCATCGATTTTCGAGTCCTTCTCACCGTTAGGCCAAATTCCTCGATAAAAATAGTTATTTTCTGGATTAAATAATTCATTCTGTGCCGAAGTTCGAATCTTCAAAGCTTGATCTCGCCATTTTTTAGCATCTCGCGCACGATTGAGCTGTTGTGCTAAATTTGAGGCCGAATAAAGAGCTGCAAAAACAACCGACGTCGAATAAGTCGTTGAAAGAAAATCCATCTCCCAAAGCTCATAATTAGGTTTTGGTAGATTATTTTCACCACAAAAATCAACCAAAAAATCCGCAATCGGCTTCACTAAATCGTCATAGAATTCATCCAAAATAGAATTATCGCGAAATTTTTTATAATATTGCGCAAACAAGAATAGAATTCCAGCAGTTTCATCAATCTGAATTGGTAGGTTTCGCGTTTCGCCACCCTGAGAGTATGGATGCCAGCTAGGGCCAAGCTCGCCGTTTGGCAAATACTTATGCATCATAAAACCGCCCGGCGTAAGGGAATTCTTGCAAAAAGTGAAAAATCTTTGCGGCTCGTCACGATATCCAAGCCGAATTAAAGGCCAAATCGCAAAAAGTGCATCTCGTGGCCAACAATAAGAATAGTCATCTCGGGCATAGTTAAGCATTTCGCTGTCATTACTTGCAATAGGAGCACCAGTTTTTGCGAGATGAGATTTAACTAACATTAGGCTCTGGATAAACTTTTTCTGATATTTTAGATCTAGTTTTTTCGAAAAACGCAAAGCTGGAGTAAGCCACTTTTGCCAAGATTTTTTAGTTTCAGACAAGGCTTTCGAAAAACCTTCATCTCGCATTTTTTGAAAATTCGTTAAAGCAAGCTGGTGATCATCTGCGCAAGAAATAGAATATTGAAAATCTGCACTTTCGAAAACGCCTAAAGAGAAGTTAAAACCAAGTACTGAGTCTGTTTGACCATGTTCAACATTTGAACCAGAAAGAATTCCATCTTCGGCATCGCACCAAGAGCCAAGTTTTCCTTCGATTCCAAATAGTCCAACCGTATGTTGGTCAAAATCTTTAAAGCTTTTTTGGTTAAAATCACCACTAACTTTTTGCGCAGAAATAACAAATGCACGTTTTCCGCGATAATGCAAGATTGCCTTTTCATCATTTTCGAGAGGTAAAAATTGTACTGTGTCAGCTAAATGGAAACTGCTGTTAATTGCAAAATTTTGATGCAAGAATAACTGAACTTCACGCGGATAATTTGCAAGATTTTGCACTTGAATTTTGCGTGCAAAAACATCAAAATCACTAACTACAAAATCTGTAAAAGTGATTTTAATCTGTAAATTGTTATTTATTGCTTCAGTTTTAGAAATTAACGCATCTTCAAAATATTCAGAAGAGAATTGCCAATCACCGTTTTGCAGCCACGAAAATTCATCACCAATTTTAATACCAACGCGGTGAAAAAGGTCGCGACCAAGGGTGTGATTTTCATATCCGTTATCTGGAAAATAAAAATCACTAACCAAACCGAATTCATTTAGGCCAATATTTAAATTTCCATTACTTAAAATCGCTGTTTTTGCCATTTCAACCTCGCTTTCCCTTAGCAAACATTAAGTTTTTATGAAGCATTCGCGCAAATATTTTCTTTCTTTTTGGTGGTTTTGGAGCTTTCGAAAAAGACTTTTTAAGAATTTTTTGTGTTTCTTGAACTTTTTTAGGCGGTAAGGGTGAAACATCTTTCAAACGAAAATCCATATCTCGCAGAGCATCCATGAAATACAAAAATGCATCATAGGGTGATTTATATGGTGAAAAATACGCATGAACATCACCGTCGTTAAAGTATTTTGTGCACATATAGTATGGGTGGTCGCTAGTGGTTAGTCGTCGCCAATCTTCAACGAGTGCACCGTTGTAAGAATTATAAACTCGCGGTTTTAGGGCATAAAGATATTTCATTGCCTCTTGTTGCATTGAATTTCCAAGCCACGCAGTTAGATCGCGCTCGGTATCTGCCCAGGTAACAGTTTGAGGCATCGAAATTTCCGCAACAGGATCGGCTTGAGCGGCTTCTGTAACGGTTTTAAAATCATGACTTGGATTTTTCAGCCACTCAGCAACTAAGCTTTCAAAAAAGCCAAAAATTCCAGATTCCTTCCATTGGTGTTCGCCAAAAGTTTCATAATCCATGAAAAGATTAATTATGTTACCACGATAACTCGCCGATTCTAGCCAGCTGATATATTTTTCGGTTGTTAGCGGATATTCTTCCCAGTTTTGGTTTGAAAATCGAAAAGCTAAATCATCAGAAAGTTTATAATTCTTTAAAAGAAGGCGAATATTTTTAGTATTTTTTGGCCTATACACAAAATTCGGCGAACGCCACCCCAACACAGGATCCCAGCCTTCAGTCAAAATTGCCTTGAAACCAAAATCATCTGCCCATTTGCCTAATTCGTCGTTGTAAGAAAGTTCTGTGTTCCGAAAAGATGTCGTTTCTACGCCAAAAACTTCACGAATCTTTGCTTGATGTGCACGAACTTGTGCCTCAAATTCCTCGCGGTCAAAAAAGAAAGCTAAGCTGTGATAATAAGTTTCAGCAACAATCTCCGCTCGGCCAGTTCGAACGAGACGCTTAAAACTCTCGAGAACATCTGGCGCAAATTGCTGAGCTTGATCAATAAAAGTGCCCGTTATTGAAAAGGAGAATTTAAATTCAGGATGACGAGCTAAAAGCTCTTCGAGTAGGTTGTTCATTGGGATATAAGATTTTTCAGCCACTTTTCGAAAAATTTCACCATTACTTTGGCGCTTCAAACCTTTTTCTTCGCTAAAATAATCTCTGTTTTTACCAACATTAAAAATAGTTTGGTCATCACGAACTCGCCATGGCTGGTGAACGTGAAGATATAGAACAATTGATTTTTTAGCCATTTTTTTCCTCTGTTAGGTGTATGAATTCATCCATGATTTGATCAGCAATATCACTCCAAGAAATTTTATTATATTCTTTCCGAACACCCTTTTTAAGGTTATCTAGAAGTTTTTTATTTACCGAAACCTCATAAATTTGATTTGCAAGTTTTTTAGTGTCCCAAAAATCATAACGTAAAATATTTTGCAAAACTTCACCAACGCCAGATTGTTTTGAGATAATTAACGCATTATTAAAGTGTGCCGCCTCAAGAGCCGTTAGTCCAAAAGGTTCATTCACCGAACTCATTACAAAAACATCGGCAACCCCATAAGCATCACGCCATTTATCTCCGCGCAAAAATCCGGTAAAGAAAATTTTATCCGCAATTCTAAAATCGCTAGCCATCCTAATAAGCTCATTACGTTGCTCGCCATCGCCAACAAGAAGAAGAGCGATTTTCGGATTCCTTGAAGCCGCTTCAGCCATGGCTCGCATTAAATATGTTAAACCTTTCTGAACAGTAAAACGAGTTAAAGTCATTACAACCGTATAGCCTTGTGATTTTAAATATTCAAGATAGCGATAGGTTCGCTCATCGTAGTCTTGCGGGCTAGCAAGAGTTGAAGTTTCGATTGCATTATAAACAACCTCGACTTTTTCTGGAGAAACTTTATATTTATCAATTATTACATCTCGTGTATTTTTCGAAACGGCAAAAACCTTATCTGAATTACAAATTCCAGCGTATTCAATATCGTGAATTTGTTGATTGCCAGATGCTCCACCAGAACGGTCGAATTCTGTCGCATGAATGTGTGTAACGAGCGGAACGCCCGTAATCTCGCGCGCCAGCATTCCAGCCTCCATTGTAAGCCAATCATGCGCATGAATAACATCTGGTTTGTTTTCCGGGACGCTTAAATATTCACGAATAAATTCACAATATTCTTTTTGAATCGAACGAATATCCGGCAAAAAATCGCCCACATTATGGCTCGACCGCGACCAGTGTGGCGCATCATAAGCCCCAGCGCCAAATTTATGAATTTCAGAAAAATTCGTAGCATTTAGCACTTTCATAAAATCAATTTCGGTATGTTTGTTTTTATACGGAACGACAAATTCAATTTTAGCGCCATCTTCAGCTAGCGCTTTTGCCATATAAAAACAAGCTACACCTAAACCACCACTGTTATGAGGAGGAAGCTCCCACCCGAGCATTAGAATTTTCATTTTTTGCCTTTACGATTAAAATTTACTTTTCTATTTTAGCAAATTTAAGAGAAAAGCGCAAGCGGTTTAACCAAATATTCACTTTGAGCTAAATACTTGGTGAAAACTGCTTTATTTCTTTTACGCAAGTTTTATAATCTGGGCAATATTTTTCAACTTCTTGCCAAAATTTAGACGAATGGTTCATTTGCCGAGTGTGACAAAGCTCGTGAATAATTACATAATCAATCAAATGGTGCGGTAAATTCATTAACGCAATATTTAGAGAAATCGTTCCGCTAGAAGAGCATGATCCCCACCGTGTGCCCGTGTGCGAAAAGCGCAATTTCTCAAAGCTAAAACCGTATTTTTCTGCCAAAAAATCAATTCGGCGGGGTAAATATGCCTTAGCTTGCTTTCGAAGAATCTTTGATACGGTTTTGCGAACCTCCGATTGAACAAGTTGATTTTCGAAAGCTAACTCTTGCGGAATTTGCACCAAAATCTGATTTCCTTCATTTGAAATTTTGATTTCTTCACCCGAAAATTTTCGCAAAAAAAGCGTGTGAGTTTTACCAATTAAATCTCCGTCTTGATAAGAGTTTTTAGCGTTATGCGTTGCGAGCATTTTTCGAATTTCATCGCGACTACCATTAACGAGCCGCCGAACGGCAAATTCTGGCGAATAATAGGGGATTGATGCGCGCAAACTTCCATCAACACCAACAGAAAGTTTCACGGAGCGAGCGAGTTTGTTTTTTCGAATTTTAATTTCGCCAAACTCTTTATCGACTATAGCCATAAAAATATTATAACACTTTCAAAAAGAGTTATCAAAATCTATTGCCGACGTTTCAGCATCTCTAATTCTTGGAGTTTTAGTCGAATGCCTTTAAGCTTAGCAAAAATAATAAACGATAAATTATAAATTATCACATAAGCAAAAGGCATGGCGATAAAACAAGCGGGCAGCATCAAAAAACCAGCAAAAGGTTCTTTCGACGTTAAAATAATAACAAAAACACCAACTATTATAGTTAAAAATATTCCTGTGAAAATATTCAAAACACGCCGATGACTTTTAATCTTATTTTGTAAAATTTCAGGATTTTCAAGCCTCTTAACCCTAAAATACCCTAAAATAGCAATAAGAAATCCACCTAGCATAAAAGCAAATAGCAACACAGCAAATATATACGTTATAACAGTAAAGAAAGCTACCAAAATATTAACAAAGAACACAATAACATTATCCATAACATAACCACTATACACTAAAATAAAACAAAAAACAATGACAAAATAAAAAACACCATTTCTGGTGTAAAAAGGCAAATTTGGCACGGGCAGAGAGATTCGAACTCCCGACACCAGGTTTTGGAGACCTGTGCTCTACCAACTGAGCTATGCCCGTATGAAACTATTTTAACATAAAAATTTCGAAAAGTGAAGAGTTTTTGAAAAATTTCTACTAAGTATTGACAAAAAAGCTTTTTTATGATACAATAATAACAAGTTAAAAGCTTACTTTCAAAATTGAGCTTTTAGCTCGTATTTTACAAAGTTGGCTTTTGTGATTATTTTTAAGCAAAGGAGACCGAAATTATGGTCAATATCGTTACATGGGTTCAAACCCAAAACCAAGAAAAACTTGCTGAAATTCGTATCGAAGCAGAAGCGACACCAAAGACGCCTCTGTTTAAAGTTTTAGAAAAGCTTGAAAAAGCCTATCAGAAAAATGACATTAAAGAGCTGGTCTTTTGGCTAGCTTATGCGAAGTTTTACAGTTTTGATGTATTGGAAGGGCGCAAGTTCTTCAAGAAAATTGAAAAAGAATGGCCTTCAAGTCATTGCTCCGAATTGGCGAACGCGTTTCATTTCTTGAATGCGATTTACTCAGAACGATACACTGAGCGCAATAATAGTGCTCAAATGTATAATTATCCTGCGTTACTCGCGAAATTCTCACGAGTGTAGCCAACTAAAAAAAATAAGCCCGAAATAATCGGGCGTTTTCTTTTTTTGTTTTTTATTCAGCAAATTGTGAATTATACAGCTTAGCATAGGCGCCATTTTTCGAAAGCAATTCTTTATGAGAGCCTTGCTCAACAATGTTTCCGTGCTCCAAAACTAGAATTAAATCAGCGTTTCGAATTGTCGAAAGGCGGTGCGCAATCACAAAACTTGTACGGCCGTGCGTTAGGTTATCCATCGCCGATTGGATAGCGGCCTCCGTTCGCGTATCAACAGAACTGGTTGCTTCATCAAGAATCAACATTGGCGAATCCGCTAAAATTGCACGCGCAATCGTAAGAAGCTGTTTTTCGCCAGCTGAGACATTATCGATATCTTCAGAAATAATCGTATCGTATCCTTGCGGTAAAGTTCGAATAAAGTGATCCGCATGAGCAGCTTTTGCAGCCTCAACAATTTCTTCACGAGTAGCCTCGGGCTTTCCGTAAGCTAAGTTTTCGGCAATCGTGCCATTAAACAACCACGTATCTTGTAGAACCATTCCAAAAAGGGAACGAACATCGTGACGCGACATTTTCGAAGTATCAACTCCATCAATTGTGATTTTTCCGCTATCGATATCATAAAATCGCATCAAAAGATTCACGAGTGTAGTTTTTCCGGCGCCGGTTGGGCCAACAATTGCCACGTTTGAGCGTGGTGCAATTTTTGTACTAAAATTAGTGATAATTGGCTTGTTTTTCGAATACGAGAAATTAACTTTCGAAAATTCTACCGCACCATTAACTTCTTCTGGCAATGTTTTTGAAATTTCAACAAAAGTTTCTTCTTCGGCATCAAGGAAGCCAAAAACTCGTTCACAAGCCGCAACAACAGTTTGAATACTTGTCATTGAATTTGCAATATTCGAAATCGGTTGCGTGAATCGACTCATGTATTGCATAAAGGCCGTAATATCACCAATCGTCATTTGGCCATTCACTGCACGCACGCCGCCAACAACCACCACTGTTAGTGTAGAGATATTATTTATAAATGCCATAATCGGGTAGAGAAGACCACCAAAAAATTGCGATTTCCAAGACGAATTATACATTTTGTTGTTGATTTTTTCGAAATCTTCAACTGATGATTTTTCGCCGTTATAAACTTTGATAACTTCGTGCGAAGAAAGCATTTCCTCGGTGTGAGAAGTTAAGCCCGAAGTAAATTTTTGTAAATCCGTAAAATAAACTTGGCTAAATTTTGAGATAACTAAAATTACACCAACCGAAAAAGCACCTGTCGCGAGCGCAATTAAGCTCATTTGCCAACTAATTGAAATCATCATAAAAGTTACACCAATTATCGTAATGATCGAGTAAGAAAGCTGATTTAAACTCTCGCTTAAGCTATTGCTGAGTGTTTCGATGTCGTTTGTGATAATTGAAACCGTATCGCCAGTTTTATGTTTGTCAAAATACGAAAGTGGTAATCGTGCAATTTTTTTCGAAGACTCATCACGTAGCTTGAAAACGATTTTTTGCACCATTTGACCCATAATCCAGTTTTGCGCATAACTAAAAACTCCCGAACCGATATAAATCGCGATAAGCAAGAAACCAAATTCAGCAATTTTCGAAAAATCAGGATTAAAATGAACCGCACCCGTACGAATTTCGACTCTCTTTGTGATTAAATTGATCATTTCACCAACAATTTGCGGGCCAACAATTGCTGAAATTGAGCCCAGAATTGTCATAATTACAAAAAACGTAATCGAGATTTTAAACGGCAAAAAATATTGCAAAAGTCGCAAGACCGTCTTTAACGAAAGCTTATTTTTTTGATTTTTCGCCATTATTTTTCTCCTTTCTTAGATTTTCTCGCAACTGCTTGTTTTAAGCTTTTTTTAGCTATTTTTTTCGAAACAGAAACTGCTTTTTTAGCCGCTTTTTTAGTTTTCGAAACAGTTTTTTGCTTTTCGAAATCTTTAATTTGCGCCTCAATTTCTTCATCAGAAAGCTGAGAAGAGGCAATCTCGCGGTAGATTTCATTATCTTCAAGAAGTTCACCATGTGTACCAATTCCGACAATTTTTCCGCCATCAAGCACAATAATTTTATCGGCCTGCATAATTGAAGTCACGCGTTGCGCCACAATAAACTTGGTTTGTGATTTAGTTTTTACGGCAAGTTCAGTACGAAGTTTAGCGTCAGTTTTATAATCAAGCGCCGAGAAACTATCGTCGAAAATTAAAATTGGAGCTTTCGAGGCAATTGCACGCGCAATCGAGAGGCGCTGTTTTTGTCCCCCAGAGAAGTTTTT
>JABZJO010000096.1:0-1745 GCA_015257755.1 Candidatus Nanogingivalaceae bacterium | reverse complement strand
GATAAAACGATTGGCCTTCGAGGAGATTTTTGAGTTAATATTGGCTTCGAAATTGAATAAAATAGAAAATGAACAGTTGCGCGGATACATTTTTGAGCCAAAAATTCAAGATGTAAAAAAGTTTGTCGAAAAACTTCCGTTCGATTTAACGCCTTCTCAAAGGTTGGCTTCTTGGGAGATAATTCAAAATATGAAACAAGATTTTCCGATGAATCGGCTTTTACAAGGTGATGTTGGATCTGGAAAAACGACAGTGGCGGCGATTTCGGCATTAAATGCGATTAAAAATGGTTTTCAAGTTGCTGTTTTTGCGCCAACTGAAATTTTAGCATTTCAGCTTGCAGAGAATTTTTCGAAAACATTATCTTGGGCGAATATCTCGGTTGGCTTTTTATCAGGAAAAGTCAAGGGCAAACAGAGAGAAAATCTTTATCAAAACTTAAAAAATGGTGAAATAAATGTTTTGGTTGGAACAAGTGCAATCATACAAGATAAAGTTGAATTTTCGAATCTTGGCTTGGTGATTATTGATGAGCAGCATCGTTTTGGTGTAGCTCAGCGGCAAAAAATTCTTGAAAAATCGCATCAAAAAATGCCTCACTTGCTCGCAATGACGGCGACACCAATTCCACGATCGCTACAGTTGACGCTTTTTGGAGATTTGAGTGTTTCGATCTTAAAGGAAAAACCAAAAGGTCGAAAACCGGTTCAGACCGAGATTATTTCGCCGGCATCTCGTGCGCCAATGAATTCTAAAATCAAAACGGAAATTTCGAATGGGCGACAAGTGTTTATTATCGTTCCCGCAATTCAAGAGGGTGAAAACGAAGAAATTAAAAATGTCGAAACAGAATTTAAGCGGTTAAAACGTGATTTTAAAGGGCTTCGAATTTTACAGCTTCATGGAAAAATGAAATCTGAAGAAAAAGAACAAGTTATGACAGATTTTTTGGCAAAAAAAGCGGATATTTTATTATCGACTACTGTTATTGAAGTTGGTGTTGATATTCCAAATGCGAGTGTAATTGTGATTGAGAATGCGGATCGTTTTGGTTTGGCGCAGCTTCACCAGCTGCGTGGGCGCGTTGGTCGCGGTGGCGGAGATGCTTTTTGCTATCTTGTAATGAGTTCTAACGCAAAACCGCCTCAAAGACTTCAGGAAATTTCTAAAATAGACGATGGTTTTGTTTTAGCGGAAAAAGATCTGGAGCTTCGTGGGGCTGGTGAAATCTATGGTAAGGCTCAGTCGGGTGAAATTAATCTGGAATTTGCAAATATTGGTGATACACAGATAATTTCTCAAGCGCAATCTGCTGTGGACTTTCTTTTCGAAAATCAAGAAGAATGGAAAAAATACCTAAACAATAGACCAGAAACTCTTGAAAAATATCAACGTTTAACTCTATTAAATTAGGTTTTAGTCTTGATTTCTGATTAAAAATTTGGTAAAATACTTAGTGAGTTTCCTCTTTTTAGTGAATGAATTTGTGTGTTAAGGAGTTCAGCTAAAAAGGTAAAGACATTTTTCGGAAATGCTGTTTCGAAAAATATGAGGCACTTTTTAAAAGATTTATCAACTTTTGGGAAGTGAAATATTAAATAATTTAAGGGAGAATTGATGCCAACAATCAATCAGTTAGTGCGAAAACCTCGAAAGACTGCTGCGAAAAAATCAAAATCGCCAGCACTTGGACGAATTCATAATGCGCTAAAAACTAAATATTATGCACAAAACGCACCTCTAA
>JABZJO010000095.1:0-1759 GCA_015257755.1 Candidatus Nanogingivalaceae bacterium | reverse complement strand
TAAATAGCCCAAAGATCGAAAATCCTGTACTTGATACTGGGCTAAAAATCATGGAAATAATTGCAAAAAGCGCAAACATTGAAACTTCAGTTAAAAATTCAGTTGCGCCAATTTTTGAGTGGCATTTACGACACTTTCCACCAAGCGAAAGCCAAGAAATAACTGGAATTAAATCGTACCATTTCAGTTGATAACCACAACTTAAACAGTGCGAGCGGTCACTTTTAGGACTAACCGAAGCGAGCAAGCGGAGTTTTTTCCATTCAGCGGCGTCGATTTTTTCGCCAGAAGCTTTTTCATCTTGAAGCTGCTTGGCACGTAACCGCCAAACTTGAGCTACAGCAAAACTGCCAAAAACAGCACCGAGCGCCCCAAAACATAAACTTAATAGAAAATTCTCCACTCTCTTCCTTTCGAAAATTAAACTTTTGTAACTAATGAGTAGATTGGGAACAAGATTGCACCAATCAAACCACCGGCCATCAATGCCATTACAACCATCAAGATAGGTTCAATCAAAGTTGAAATTGCTTTAATTTGTTCGTCTAGTTCGTCTTCATAAACTTGAGCCGTTTTGCCAAGCATTTCATCAATTTTACCAGATTGTTCACCAATATTAATCATTTGTGGAACCATATCCAAAATGTAATCCTTGCCTTTTAGTGATTCAGAAAGACTTTTACCACCCTGAACGAGCTTAGCGGCGTCATCAACACTTTTCTTAACAACAACGTTATTCATCGCATCGCCACAAATATTCAACATATCAAGCATTTGAACACCAGTTGAAAGCAAAAGCTGACCAGTTCGCGTGAATCGAGCCATATAAAGCTTTCGAAAAAGTGGGCTAAATAGCGGAACATTCAATTTAAAGTTTGCAGCGAATTTAATTCCTGGTTCCGTTTTAAGATATTGACGGAAGAAATACCCACCAATACCAGCGATAATAATGATAAGCCACCAAAAATTAATCATAAAGTCTGAAATACCTATAAGGATTTCTGTCGCCATTGGCAAAGTTTGATGCATATCTTTATAGAGTTGTTTAACTTGTGGCACAACTTGAACCATCATGAAAGCCATCACGAGCGCAATAACTACAAGCACAATAATTGGATAAGTTAAAGCTCCCCGAATTTTACTCATCATTGCAGCATCTTTTTCTTGTTGTGTCGCAATACGGCGAAGAGATTCGTCAAGTGTTCCCGACATTTCACCAGCAGCAATCAAGGCAAGATAAACCTTATCAAATACTTCTGGAAATTTCGAAAAAGCATCTTTCAAACTCGAACCACTCTCAACAGAAGCTAAGATTTCATCAATAACTGAACGCATTTTTTTATTTTCAGTTTGTTCTGAAATTGTTCGAAGAGCTTGGGCTAGCGGCAAACCGGCACCAATCAAAGTAGCAAACTGACGAGTGAAAACAATTTTATCTTTAGTTGTGATTCGGTTTAAAAATCGGTTTAGCGGATTCTCTTGACCGACTTCATAGATATCATCTTGAAGAATATATCCTTGATCAATCAAAGCTTTTCCGGCAGCGCGCTTGCTGTCTGCCGAAATTTCACCCTTAACAATCTTTCCAGTAACCTTATCTTTTACTTTGTAAGAAAATTTTTTCATTTTAGCCTCTCATTAATCTTTCAAATTCAACTAAATCAACTGCAAACTCACGCGCATCATCATAAGTTACTACACCAGATTGCACAAGTTTAACAAGCGTACGATCCATTGTCTGCATTCCCTGATCTCCACC
>JABZJO010000094.1:0-1782 GCA_015257755.1 Candidatus Nanogingivalaceae bacterium | reverse complement strand
CTTGCCAACTGAGAATTATGACATTATGCTTTACACAAGCGTGGGTGATGGTGTACCGAATATTCTACTTGAGGCGACTGCGGCAGGGTTACCAATTCTGGCCAGCAACGACGGTGGCGTACATGAATTTATCCAGGACGGAAAGACTGGTTCCCTAGTCAAAGAAATTAGAGATGTTGATGGCTATGTAAAGAAGCTGAAAGATTTTAGAAAGAACCCGAAAAAATACGAAGAATATGTAGAGGCAGCGCAGAAATTGCTTGAGGAGAGGCATAGCTGGAAGGCGTTTATTAAGAAGATGAAGGAAGACTTCTAAAAAATAACGAGGTGGAGTAAGGAAAAATAAGATGAAAGAGTTAAAGATGAAGATAAAAGATTTTCTAACAAGCCACGGTGATAAAATTAAAGAGTTTTTAAAAATATTTACAGTAGTCTTTGCTCTAAATCTCTTCTTACTATCTTTTGTAAACCTAATTACTAACGGCACAGAAACCGATGTGTTTTACGGAGGTGACACACCACGAGTATTACAAGATATGACCATGCAGGAGGGGCTACATTATCGAACTTCAGTGCATCCTTTATTTGTGTTTTTAACACAGCCATTCGTAAGAATACTCGGACGTGTTACTGGAGTAATTGTGGCAGCAGTCATTTTCGAAGCTGCAGTTGGAGCGTTAAGTGCAACTTTATTTTATCGATTAATGCAAAAACTTGGGGCTAGTAAAAAAACAGGTTTACTAGCAACCGTAATCTTAGTACTGTCATTTACACAAGTGTCATTCAATTCAATCTTTGAAACCTATGTATTTTCACAGTTTGGATTAATGGTAATGTGGGTCATTGCGGCTGGTCTAATCGATAAGAAATTAGAATTAAAGGATTATGCGCTGCTAGTTATCGCAGGAATTTTTAGTTTAGCTTTTACTCTCACTAATATTGTACAGTTCTTAATTTTACTTAGTATAATTATCTTCTTAAACAAGAACGTAAAGTGTAAATTTATTAAGTTTAGCTCGATCCTCCTAGTGGTACTTTCAATCACAGTGATGTTGGCTGATGTACAGAAAGCTTTTTGGCCATCTGCGAATAATTTCTTTACCTCGAGTATTAATGGCTTTGTACTGGATAAAAATTCTGAAGAATTTACATATATTGAAAGAACCTGGAGCGCTAAACGTGTAATCTTCCAGATGAATACTTCATTTGTATATCAATTTGGTTTACTAGGAGGTCTAATTCTAGAGAAAAGTAATTTGATAAATATACTAGGATTAATATGTTTTGGATTGTTTAGTTTAATCAATCTTTACTACTTCTTTACTAAACGAAAAATCTTCAAAGAAAAAATCTATTTTGCCCTACTTTCTGCCTATGGTTTTAATTTTGTATTACATATTTTTTATAATCCATATGAAAGTTTTCTATATGTTCTACATTATAATTTTCTAATTATTGCAATTCTATTTTATGTCTTCACGCATTTAGACGAAAAAACGAGATTGCTAAATTACGTGCGCGACTTCTTTTTCAAATATCGCGTGCAGGTGATGACTGCTTATATATTCTTACAGGTGATTGGTATTATAAAATATCTCCAAGAAGTTCACGTCAAATTTGGTTTTAAGGCAACAATGCCAAAATATGTCTTAATCTTAATGATATTAAGTTTAGTGATTTTTGCTGCACTAGTAATCAAAAAGATAAAGTTCAAAGTAGTGGCTGGAGTGGTAATAGTTATAGTGAGCCTAGTTGGATGGGTTTCATTCTCTGGATACCTGA
>JABZJO010000093.1:0-1794 GCA_015257755.1 Candidatus Nanogingivalaceae bacterium | reverse complement strand
TTCCAATCAAGTCTAAGCCATTTTAGAGTATCCAGAATTAGATCTTCCGCCCCTTCAACAAATCGAGCTCGATCAGTATCTTCAATTCTTAAAATGAAATCTCCGCCTGTTTGTTTGGCGATTAAATAAGGGTAAAGTGCGCTTCGAACATTTCCAACATGAATATAACCGGTTGGACTTGGCGCAAAACGAGTTCTTGCTTTCATAGCTATATATTATACTTCAATTTTTATTTTTTCTCAACCTAAAATAAAAAGTAGCCTTAGCTACTTTTTATGCATTCATACTTGTCGCAATTTTTCGAACCTCTTCTTCGGAGATTTTTCCGGATGATTCGACTTTGTATAATTTTCCGTTATTAACCCAGACAGATTCACCCCGTCGATTTGAATATATTGTTAGGCCGTTGCTGTATGTAGTAGAGTAGTCCTCGCTCCAATTCTCTTTTACATAATTCTGCAATAACGCCGAGCTATCCCAATTACTTTGAGATTGCTGAATCTTATAGTTAGCACTACCGTTCTTATATTCAAAATTAACACTTTTCCCATCAAAATATGCAAAACCTTTTCGAGAATATCCTTTAGCAATGTAAGCCGGAGTTTCTACCGCCATACCAGACTGAAAAGATGTAATTTTACTAGAAATATCGGGCAAATTTACATAAGTTAGATAGCCAACCCCTAGAACTGCTACGGCAAACCCCATAGACAGACTAACAAATTGTTTTCTCGCAAAGAAACTCTTATAATGAACGCCTCGGCCTTTTTTACTTTCTTGGCGAGACTTTTCGATAGCTTGATTAATTTCAAAATTCTTAATTGCACGATCTGATAACTGCTTATTTTGAATCTTTTTAGAACGAAGCTCTTCATTAGCTTTTTGTGCAATTGGATGTTCTTTAAATGGTGCAATTTCTTCCACTTCTTTAATTTGCTCTTTCGAAATCGGGGAAATAATTTTAGACTCTTTCGAGAAACGAGAGATTAAAATCCTGTCTTCATGACTCTCTTTCGCTTCACGTGCGCGCAAAATCGCCTCTTGATAATCATGACGACGCTTAAACTGGCTAATCATTTCATCTTGATGTAATGAGACACCCTGCCTTTTTGGAACCCTTACATATTTTCGATTTAACGTGCTTGAGCGTTGCAGATTATCATGAATTTTCGAAACATCATGTTGTATATTAATTTGGTGATTCTCGGCTACACTTAAAAGTGCCCCTGTAGTTGCATCATATTTTTTTCCGTTTATAATAATTTCATTCTTCATTTTCTTCCCCATTTAGCTTATGTATATTTTACTTTATTCTAACTATTTTTTCAAGGGTTTTCATAAAAAAGATCCATAGAGCTTTCATTCTATGGATCCAGTAAAATCATATAGTCAACTTTGGTACCGCGAGCCGGACTTGAACCGGCACGAGCGTAATGCTCACCAGATTTTGAGTCTAGCGTGTCTACCAATTCCACCATCGCGGCTGATATTCACGACTAATGATTATGTTTTTGGTTATTTACATAACTCAATATCTATTGTATACTAAGAATAAGGAAAAAGCAATAGAAATGAATGATAATAATAAAAAAAATCAGGATAATGGTTTAAGAATCCCTGAGCGAAAAACACAAAACTCCCTTCTTGAGGATCAAAATCGTGCCGCAATCGATTTTCGAAGACAGAAAGTCGAACAAATTTATAAAAAGATAAATACCGAGCTACAAGCCGAAATTCAAAATCGGCAAGAAAATCAAACACCCGCAAAAATAAACCTTGCAGATTATTTGAAAT
>JABZJO010000007.1:0-9853 GCA_015257755.1 Candidatus Nanogingivalaceae bacterium | reverse complement strand
AAAGAAGATTGTGCTAAGATTGAAGAAATTATAACGGATTTTAAGAGGAGAATTTTGAATGAGTGTTAAAAGATTGATTAATGATTTTAATCCTGAGCACTATGAGCTTTTGTTGGATTTATCTCAAGCGGATAAGCGTAGCTTTACAGGAAAGGTACAGATTTTTGGGACAGTCAAAAACGAAAAGGAGATTTTTCTTCATGCAAAAGATTTAGATATCGAAGAAATTGTTTTTTTAGATGATAAAAAGGCTACTTTTTCGAAAAATGGAGATGAAATCAAGGTTGAAATAGATCAATTTAATTTTAATCAAGATGATGAAATTAGCTTTGAAATTTGTTTTTCAGGTAAAATTACGGATGCAATGCACGGTCTCTACCCTTGTTATTATAAGGAAAATGGTGTTAAAAAGGAGCTTTTGGCAACTCAATTTGAGAGCCATCATGCGCGAGAGGTTTTTCCTTGTATTGATGAGCCTGAAGCTAAAGCAACTTTTTCATTAGAGATTATTTCGCAAAAAGATGTTGAAGTTTTGTCAAATACTAACCCCGAAAAAGTAGAAAAATTTAAAAATAGTAAAATTACTAAATTTGAAAAAACTCCACGGATGTCAACCTATCTTTTAGCATTTGTTTTAGGCGATCTTCAAAGAGCTTCAAAAAAAACAAAAAACGGGACTGAAGTTTCGGTTTTGGCAACTAAAGCTCAAAAATCTAGCCTACTCGAGTTTCCACTAGATTTTGCCGTAAGAGTTTTGGAGTTTTATGAAGATTTCTTTGATCAAAAGTTTCCGCTTCCAAAATGTGATCACGTTGCTTTGCCGGATTTCTCTAGTGGTGCAATGGAAAACTGGGGCTTGATAACTTATCGCGAAACTGCTCTTTTGGCGGATGAAAAGTCTTCGATTTCTTCTAAAAAATATGTAGCATTAGTTATCGCTCATGAAACTTCGCATCAGTGGTTTGGAAACCTCGTTACAATGAAGTGGTGGGATGAGTTGTGGCTAAATGAATCGTTTGCGACGATGATGGAGTATTTTGCAACAGACGCATTGGAGCCTGAATGGAAGATCTGGGAAGAATTTGCGGTGAATGAAGCTATTTTGAGCTTACGTCGTGATGCAATTAACGGAGTTCAATCGGTTCACGTTCCTGTTCATCATCCAGATGAAATCGGTACAATTTTTGATGGCGCAATTGTGTATGCAAAAGGCGCGAGATTGATGAATATGCTTCGAGAATATATTGGTGATGAGGCTTTTAGAAAAGGTTTGTGTGAATATTTTGAACGTTTTAAATATAAAAATACAGTAGGTGAAGACCTGTGGCGATGTTTAAGTGAAGCATCTGGAAAAAATGTAGCGGATTTTATGAATCCATGGCTTCTTCAGAGCGGTTATCCAAGCATTTTAGTAAAAAATAGTGGTGATAATCTGGAGCTTTCACAAAAGCAATTTTTCATCGGCGAAGGAAAAGACACTAACCGAATTTGGCCAATTTTATTGCGTTCAAATCAGCCTAATCTACCAGAAGTGATGAATCAAAAAGAATTAACTTGTCAAAAAACGGGTGATTTTGTCCAGCTCAATAAAGGTAACGTTGCGCATTTTATTAGTAATTACGAAGGTGAACTTTTCAAAAAACTTTTAGAAAAAGTGCAAAATGGTGGTCTAGATACAGTTTCGCGACTACAGATCTTGCAAGAGCGATCGTTGCTTTCGAGGGGTGGTGAAATTTCCAGTGTTGATCTATTGAAGACTTTGCAATACTATAAAAATGAAACTTCTCTAAATGTTTGGGATATGATTAGTATCTTGATTGGCGAATTGAAAATTTTTGTAGATGAAGGCTCTGAAAGTTCTCAAAAAATGAAGAATTTTGTTGGTGGTTTGGCGGAATCAGAATTTAAGCGACTTGGCTTCTTTAAAAAGACTGGTGAAGGCGAGGAAGATACACAGAATCGTAGCTCAATCCTTGCGCATATGATTTATGCAGAAAACAAAGAGGCAATTGAGGGTGCTTTAGAGATTTTTGCGAAAGCTCAAAATATGGAAGATATTGATTCTGAAATTCGAAGTTTAATTTTAACGGCAAAAATAAGATTTGATGAAACTCCAGAATTGATTGAAAAGCTTATCGAAGAGTATCAAAGCACAACAAATGTAGATTATCGTGATGATCTTATGATTGCTTTAACTGCAACTAAAAATCCTGAAACGGGTAAAAAATTACTCGAAAAGATGCTTGAAGACGATGTAATTCGTTCGCAAGATGTTTTGAGCTGGTATGTTCATTTCCTTCGAAACACGAAAATTCGAAAACTTGCATGGGCTTGGCTTCGAAATAATTGGGATGCTATTATGCAAAAATTTGATGGGGATAAAAGCTATAATGATTTTCCGCGATATTCTGGTGTAATTTTAAGAACGCGAGAAGAATTACAAGAGTTTAAAGATTTCTTCGAACCATTAAAAAATGACCCAAGTTTGACGCGAGCAATTGAAATGGGTGAGCATGAAATTTCTGGGCGAATTGAGCTAATCGAACGAGACAAACAGCAAATAGAAGAGTTCTTAATGAAAATATAAGCAATATAAAACCGACCAAAATACTCAAAGGTCGGTTTTATTATTTTTTAAGAAAAATCGTTCGAAGTTTACCATATTTTCTGGTGTAATTTCATCTGGAAAATCATCTTCTAATTTTTTAAGTTGTTGGATAATCTTGCTTTTATTCATTTTTGTACCAATCAAAACCAGCTCAGTCTTAGGTTCTTCATCTCCCCATTCTTCAGTAGTCATATTAACGGTTTTTCCAACAGTCTGCACTATAAAGCTTTGCTCGTAACCTTTCATCCCGAAATAGCAAATTCCTTTCATTCTAAAAAGATTTTGAGGAAGATTGTCTAAAAAAGCATTGAATTTTTTAGGGTCGATCGGCTTTCTTGTTTCGAAAGAAATTGATTCAAATTCATGATGTATATGGTTTTTGTGGTCATGGGTGTTTTTTATATTTTTCGTAAAAGGTTTTTTATCCCAAGAAAAAATTATTTTTGAATCAATCTGTGAATTTCGGCAATGAATAATGGGCGCTTGCGAATTTAGCTCGCGAATTATAGATTCAATATTATTGAGCTTGTCCTTTGAAACCAAATCGGTTTTATTTAAAACAATAATATCACTCGCTTTTAAGCATTTTTTAAAATGTGTTGGAAAATCCCGACTAGCGTTTTCGAAATTTTGAGCATCAATAATATAGATATTTCCGCCAAAGTAAGAATATTTATTCCCGGAATATTGCAAAGTTTTAAGAAGGTCATAAGGTTCGGCAATTCCGCTAGCTTCAATTAGTATTGCGTCAAGATCAGAGTCTTTATTGGCGAGTTTAGCTAGAGGCTCGCTTAAGCCGTTACTTCCAATCATGCAACAAATACAGCCATTACTGAGTTCAATAGTTTGTTGGTCTAAGTTGCCAGAGAGTAGTTTGCTGTCGATATTTATTTTTCCAAAGTCGTTAACGATTGCACCTATTTTTAGATTAGGGTTGGTTTTTAGAAGATGATTCAATAATGTCGTTTTTCCGGCGCCCAAAAAACCAGAAATCATTATAACTGGGATTTTTTTAGGGTTATTTTGTGTTTTTTGAATTTCGGTTTTCGAAAAATCATTAAAGATATCTTTCGAAAAGTCGGTTAAGTCGAAATTTTCATTCATGTAATAAGTTTAACAGATTTTTAAAAACCAGGCAATGACTTGATAAATATTAAAAAGTGTTGTATAATATGTAAGTTACTCGAAAGAGTAAAGAAAATTTAAAAAAAGAGGTGATATTATGAAAATATCAGAAATTTGCAGGATGAGAAATTTTCAGAGCTCTAAAATTGAAAAAGTGAAGGTTAACACGAGTATTGCTAAGGAAAGCTCGTGGTTAGACAAGCCAGCCAAACTATTCTTTAAGAATAGTAAGAATAGTAAAATAGCTTATAGAATGATAGATCTCTGTATTATTGTTGCAGTTGTTCTATTATTTATTCTGTTAATAAAACAGAATAATAGACTAGCCATTTATGATATATTAATGGTATTTATTCTTGGCGTAGTCAGATATAAGATCGGTATTTTTGGATATTGGTATTTAAACAAAGATTTGCCAATATTTGACAAAGAACGTGTTGGGAATGACAGAACTGAGTTAGTTTGGTATAATGTTTTTCCAAAAACGAAAGAAGTTCAAAAACCTTCGAAAAAAGAGAGAGAAGTTTTTGAATATTTGAGAAAAATCAATAATCAAGTTAATAAAAAAGTTCTTGAATTTTATCTCTTTTCTATAATGGGTATGTTTACTTTTTTTGCGTTTATGGCGATCGTTATTGCTAAATACTACCCCACTATAGCAGGAGTTATTGTGTTTTCTGCTATTATACTTTTATGTGTAACTCTTGGTTTATCAGCTACTAAAAGAGATATCTTGTCTTTAGCTGAAAACAACTTCAATGTGAAGATGAGAACTATAACATTCGATAAAGGTGTTATAATTAAAGTAAGTTTCTATGTTAAAACGTCATATCAAATTGATGACGTAATCAAAACTAGTGAACCTTATGAAATGGTTAAAATTTTACAAAAGTTCACATAAACACCTCAATAAGGCAGCTAAGGCTGTCTTTTTTATTTTTAAAACTAAAGAAGAGGGCGTTTGATTGACTTATTCAAAAAATATGATATTATAATATATGTTCGTATTTTTTGCGAAAGTATTTTTTAGGAGGTAGTTTCTATGACACTAGTTAAGAAACAATACAACGGCAGAGAATTGCCAGTATTCGAAAGCGTGGATGAGGCGATGAAATATTTTGCTAGGCGTCGAGAAACAATTTATAAATGGATAAATGCTCTTTTCTTGGTTTTTGGTGTTATACTGGGTGTTCTTCAAGTTTTGTTTGATTCGCCTCTTATTGTTGTTTTAGGGGGTCTTGTGATTCTTCGTATGGGTCACTTCTATTGTTTTACTAAAGAGCCTGATATTCGTGCGCCAGAACGATTCAAGGTACTGTATTCAGAAGAAGAGGGAAAATGGTTAATTTTTCCGGTAAATAAATATCCTGCAGTAGCTTTTGTGCGAGAAAATGAGGATGACACGACGGAAGAAGATTACACGATAGATGATCATGTGGTGGATGTATTTGAAAAAGATCTTAAAAAGAATGCTGTAGTTAATCGTGTTTTTGCTGCAAGTATTTTTTTAGCAGTTATTTTGATGCCTATTGCACCTGTTCTTTCTATTGTTAGTGCTGTTGGGGCTGCTATTGTCTGTATGGTTATTCTTTGTTGGTAATAGCCGGATGAATCTCTTAATATCCTTGCAAATATGCAGGGATTTTTTTATTGACAAAAATCCAAAAAAGGCGTATAGTTAAATAATCTTATTTTTTGGAGGTAGCCAAAATGTCAAAAGAAGTACTTTTAGACGAAAAAAGCAAATATATCGGGATTTTAAGCGACTTATCGTTGGAGGGTGCTCGTAATCCTCGGGCTTTAGTGCAGATAATCGGAGAGCGTATTCCAAAACTAATAGAAGATTATTCTATGAATTTTGAAGAAAAAATTCATATTTGTGAAGTTTTCCGTAAAGAGCTTTCTGATATCACTGGGCAAGATGTTGGATATGATATTTCAAGAACCGCGAGAAAAGAAATCTCTAACATAGATATGGTTGAGTTATCTATTTTTGAGAAATATAATATTTTCGAAAGGGAATTTGTAGATATATTGCCACGATTTGTTTATTGTGGAATAGATTATCTAGAGCCCGGACACCGTGAAATCATCTTAAAAGGTATAAAATCTCTTTTAAAAAATAAAGTTAAAATCCCGCAACTTAAAAAGGACGCGATCTTTGTTTTATATAAAGAGTTAAAGGGGAAAGGTTATAAATTCTCTCTTTTAGAACGTATAAAAATATCGCTTTTTGCTTTTTAGTTTTGAGCCTGCGGGCTCTTTTTTATTTGACTTTCATTGTGAGATTTGGTAAAATAAAAGTACTAAAATATTACTTGTTCGAAAAAATCCGACCTTTAAAAATAATTTTTCGAACGCTTTAAATCAAGGAGAATAATGACTAATAATTTTAATGAAAAGCAAGCTCGAAAGCGGGCTAATTTACAAAAAAAGGCGCAAGATCTGCAAAAAAATCGCGATAAATACGTTGGGAACAGTAAGAAAGAGAGCGAAAAGAAATCTGCAAAAGTAGCTCAGCAAAAAGCAAAGAATATCGCTAAGCACAATCATTCACAAAAAAATGATGCAAAAAAGGTAAACCTACCAACAACAACAAGGCGTGGTGCGGTTATTCGTGCTCAAAGAATGATCTCAAATGACATCAATATGCGCGCAACGCAACATATCGTAAATATCCCTGTTAATAAATCGCTGTTCAATGGCTTTGATGGTGAACAATTAACGGCTTCGAAGCTGAAGAAGCTCCGCCCAGAAAAAGATAGTGTGCGAGTGATTCCTCTTGGTGGTTTGGGTGAGTTTGGAATTGGTAAAAATATGTTCGCAATTGAGTATATGGATGAAATCCTAGTTATCGATATGGGTTCAATTTTTCCTAACGAAGACTACCCTGGCGTAAACTTTATGACGCCGGATATTACATATTTGAAAGATAATATGCATAAAGTTAAGGCGGTTGCATTTACTCATGCCCACCTTGACCACATTGGTGCGGTTCGTCAGCTCTTGCCTGAGTTTGGAAATAACATTCCAATTTATGCTACTGATTTTACGATTGGCATGATTAAGCGTCAAATGGAAGAGGCGGTTGTTGAAGTTTCACCAAATTATCAAGTTGTTGATCCGTTTAAGCATGAACAGATTCGAATTTCTGAGCACATGACACTTGAATTTGTGCATGTTCTTCACTCAATTCCAGGATGTGTAGCGATGGTTATTCGTACGCCAAATGGAAACATCGTACATATGGGTGACTGGCGTTTCGAAAATGATCCAGTTGATACACAGTTCGACCTTCCACGCCTTGCTGAAATTGCGCAAAAAGAGGGCGTTGATCTATTGATGAACGAAAGTACAAATATTGACACACCAGGAACACACCCACACAGTGAATATTCTATCGGTGAAAGTGTTGGCGAAGTTATGACAGCCTACCCTCACGCTCGATTGATTTTTTCATGTTTTTCAAGCCAGATTTATCGATTGCAATTAATCCTTGATGAAGCGGTAAAACATGATAGGAAGGTGGCTTTTGCAGGCTTCTCAATGATTAATGCGATTGAAGTTGCTTTACGATCGCGAAAGATTAAAGTCCCTAAAGATGTGATTGTGAAGATGGAAGATATTGTTAAACTTGATGATTCGAAAGTCTCAATCGTATGTACTGGATCGCAGGGTGAATTGAACGCCGTTTTGAATCGTATGGCAACTGGAGCTCACCGGTTTGTTAAAATTAAAGCAACTGACGTTGTAGTATTTTCTTCAAGTCCTATTCCTGGAAATGAACCTAGAGTCGCCTCAACAGTGGATGGATTGTTGCGCGAGGGTGCTGGTGTAATTCAACATGGCCGTGGTCATTATCATGGAATTGGCCCTCTACATCTTTCGGGGCATGCATATTATGATGATCATGTTCGATTGGTTGAAACTATTCGTCCAAAAAACTACTTGCCAGTTCACGGTGAATTCTATATGCTTCAACATAATGCCGAAATGGCGCAAAAAGTGCTTGGACTAAAACGACATGAAATTCTTGTTGCGGATAGCGGTGATATTATTGAATTAACCAAAGAGCGCACAATTAAAAAAGGTGGCCGCGTTCATGTTGGATCAATTCTTTATGATAATACTGGAAACACGGTTCATGATGCTGTTGTGAAAGATCGTTTGCACATTTCGACAGAGGGAATCTTTATCATTGTTCTAACTATTAGTAAGAAAACGGGTCGGTTATTGAAGACTCCGGATGTAATCTCTCGTGGATTTGTATATCTTAAAGATAGCGAAGAATTGATTGGTAAGATTCGTCATTATTTGCGAATTAAAACTGATCGCGAAGTTGAACGAAAAATTGAAATCGCAGACATGAAACAAGAGATCAAGGACGATATTTCTCATATCTTGTTTGATTCAACCGGTCATACACCAATTGTTATCCCAGTAGTGAATAAAGTTTAATCTGTTTCGAAAATCGCTCAAATTTGGGCGATTTTTTATTGACATGGACTCTTTAGTGTGGTAATATCTATTTAAGCTTATGTTAATTCACTAAATCTTCATAAAAAATAGAAAGATAAAAGGTGAATAAATTGAAGAAGCTCTTTTCTAAAACGATCGTTGGTATTTCTCTAATTCTAGGGATTTTTGTAGGTTTTGTAGCTTTTGGGTCTTCGGATGTTAAAGCTGATACATGCTCGATTTCGTTTGTTCTTGGGGATAGTCTTTCAGAAGGAAACCCAGTTGAAGCATCGCGTATTGTAGTGGCTGGCGGAACGGATAGTGTTAATGGTAGAAATCAATCCGTACCGTATCAAAAAGCAAGGTCTTTTATAGTTCAAACCGGCAGAAGTATCAGGTTACTGTTACTGTTTCTTGGAAACAATGGGGCTAGCTTCCGAGAAGGATGGAGAATAGCTATTCCGTCTACGTGCCTCACGGAGCTAGAAATGTCTTGATACAATAAAAAAATAAAGAGTTAACACAAGCTCTTTTCTATAAGGAGTAATCATGAAAAAGAATGAAAAAACTAAAATGAAATTTTTTGCCCACCGTGATTGGTATATTCTACACTTTATTTTAATTACAATTATTGGAATTGTCTCCATAATAAACTTGGTGTTTGTGTGGTTTTTCTATAATAATTATCTTGAAAATTTCGACCACCAAAATGATATTATTTTTAATCAGCACGGAGAGATTGAGTCTCTGAAAGATCGAATTAAACAGCTGGAAAAATAAGTAGTTTCATATTTCGAAAATCGCTCAAAACGAGCGATTTTTATTGACGTAAGCATTTTTGAGTAAAATTAAAATATGAAGAAATTAAGTAAAACAAACAAAGATATTGAAAACAACATTATTCTTGTGATTGTTTGTGTTAACTTTTTAGTAAATCTATTTTTAAGCTATATAGTCTGGCGAAACTCAATTCAACTATTTAAATTAAATCAAACGGTTATAGATACTAACTTATATCAAAGTAATGAAATTAATCGTATTAAAGGTTTGAAAGTTTGTGACAAAAATTTTACGAAAGCTAGAAGAGAAATAAATCTTTCTGGAAATTGAAAATGATAGCAAAAAATGCTAAAATTATAGAATGAATCTAGATTCTTCATTAGGGCTCGTAAAAGGTGTTGGTGAGAAGACGCTTGAAAAATTCGAAAACGCTAATTTAAGAACAGTTGGCGATCTTTTAGAGTTTTTTCCGAGAAGATATGAAGATTTTGCAAGTTTGACTAGTTTGAATGAAATTAAACCAGGAAAAGTTTTGTTTAAAGCTTATGCTGAAAAAGTTTCTATGCGCCGAGTTCGTCGAGGAATGACTATAACCGAGGCAATTTTAACAGATGGTAAGGAGAAGATTAAGGCGATTTGGTTTAATCAACCTTATAGAGTTAAACAGTTGCAGGATGAAGATGAATTTCATTTTTCGGGAAAATTTGAATTTAATTATAATCGTTACCAAATCACAAATCCAAGCGTAATGAAACGCGAAGAACTACCGAATAAAACAAATTTCGAAGGTGAGAATGGTGAAATTGTACCGATTTATCATCAAAAAAAAGGTTTGAAAACAGATACGATTCGTAAAACTCTGGCAGAATTGAAACCACTCAT
>JABZJO010000092.1:0-1839 GCA_015257755.1 Candidatus Nanogingivalaceae bacterium | reverse complement strand
TACATTCAAGCAACTTTACATTTTCCACACGAGTTCCTCCTTTACAAATGTTACGCACCTGAACTTTTGTTTACGAACTCATTGTATCTGTTTTTGTATGCGCTGTCAATAACTAATTTATATAATTTGAATTAAATTGTTCTTTAAAAAAAGTTGTAATCTTTCATTTTTCGAAAAGTAACATATTTGCTACTGTAGCATATATGCTACTTTTTGCTTTTTCACTTAAGATTTTTGCACTAAAAAAACGCTATTCAAATAATGAATAACGTCTTTTGAAAATATATAATATTAGTTTTAAAAAGGAGCTTCATATTGCTTAAATGTAAATTATCGATGAATGATCCATTCTTATACGCTATTTTCATCTGAATCCTTAAGAGCTATCAGATTAAGGATACTTAGATAATTTATATACGAATCAATAAGATTTATATACGAAAAGTACATCTATAGGAATTATTCTCGTTTTTTGTAGAAAAATTATTTTCAATTTTTTGAAGCTATTTTGTATCTGCTTGTCTACATTTTCCTATATATGGTATGTCTACTATAAAAAAATCGAAAAAAATAATCCTGATTCGCATCCAATTTTATAAACAAAATTAGAGTAAACAAAAAAGGAATTAAGCAACAACTAGTTGCTTAATCCCTTCTAAGATTCTTCATCAACACTATTTGACAAAGAGCCCAAAAATTTTACTGTTTATTTTGTTTTAATTTATATTTTGCATATAGCTTCAACGTAATCGTTCCAAAGATTGCTACTGTCAATAAGTTGATGATACTTGCAATCCAGCCTTGCGTAAATACAACTGCTGTGGAACTTTGATAGAACAATACATCTAACGTTGGCGCAATCAATCCAAAAATGGCAATATTTACCACTGCTTGCACCACATTAAATCGTACCATATCGTGCTGTGAAAAGACTCCTTGACGTAAGCTGTTGCGACGAATCGCAAAGCCAAATACGAAACCTAATGCTCCGGAACTTAGCGCCCAAGAAAGCCACAAGTGATCCGTATAGATTAAATCAAATAATACATGCCCAGTAAAACCGACAATGGCCGCTGGAATAGCGCCTGCAACACCTGCAAAGAGTGCAAGGTAGCCATATGCCAATTGAATATATACTCCCTCAAATGGTGTTGTAATCGACGTTAGTGTCATTATCGTTGTCATAATTCCAATCCCAATAATGGTGTAGAGAATTGTTTTAAACAGTCCGTCTTTCACAATACTCCTCCTTTACCTATTTCGATGTTGGCTCTTCTCCAATAATACGTACTTCTGGTTCTAGCGCAACGCCGTCTTTTTCTAAAATCACTTTTTGAACATAACGGATTAAATCCATATAGTCCGTTGCTGTTCCGTTATCAATATTCACCATAAATCCAGCATGCTTTTTAGAGACTTGCACGCCACCGATTTGATGTCCTTGAAGTCCAGCGTCTTGGATTAATTTTCCTGTAAAATGCCCTTCTGGACGTTTAAACACGCTCCCACAAGACGGATACTCAAGCGGTTGTTTGCTTTGGCGTAAATGGGTTAATTCTGCTACTTTTTTGTCAATCTCTTCTTGAACGCCTTCTTTGAGTCGGAATCCAACTTCAATCACAAGATCACCTGTTTTTTGAACATGGCTATGACGGTAGCTAAAGTTTAAGTCTTCGTTTGTGTAAGTTTTGAATTCCCCATCTGGAGTAATCACTTCCACGTACTCAACGACTTCACTCACTTCACCGCCGTAAGCCCCAGCGTTCATGAAAATCGCTCCGCCAACACTTCCTGGAATGCCACAAGCAAATTCTAAGCCTGTTAATCCATTTTTCGCAG
>JABZJO010000091.1:0-1843 GCA_015257755.1 Candidatus Nanogingivalaceae bacterium | reverse complement strand
ATCTCAAAGAGGGTTAATTTATGCTATGGATGGCAAAAAGCTTACGAAAATGGTTTTGAACGAAACTGTTTATACCCTCTGGATTGATCCGCAAGAAATTGCTAATTCGAAAAAAGTAAAGAAAAGTGAAATTATTTCAGAATTTAGAAAAGTTGCTGGCGGAAATCTAAAAAATGATTTCGAGAAACTTTTCGAAAAAACAGATACGAGATATCAAGTCGTTGGAACGAAACTTTCATTAAAACAAGCTAACGCGATTCGTGAAAAAAAGTTCCACGGAATTGGTTTTACAGCTGAAGCGAGAAGGGTTTATCCGGAAGGTAATTTAGGTGCGCAGATTCTAGGTTTTGTGAATGATAACGGTGGAAACTATGGCATCGAACAGGCGATGAATAAAGAGTTAACTGGAACTGATGGCTACAAAAAAATTACAACAGATGCGTTCAATCAAACGATTGAAGTTGGAAGCGAAAATATTGAAAAACCAGCTGTGAATGGAAAAAATATTGCGCTTTCAATAGATCGAAATATTCAAGCAAAAGTTGAAAAGGTGCTAAAAGCGCAAATGGAAGCCAAAAAAATGAAACATGGCGCGGTTTTGGTTATGGATCCGAAAACTGGTAAAATTATGGCAATGGCAAATTATCCAACATATGATCCAGCGGCTTATGCTAAGGTTGAAAACGGTTCAGTTTACAATAATAATACAACAACAATGGCTTATGAAAATGGTTCGGTAATTAAATCATTTACGATGGCGACAGGTATTAATGAAGGTGTTGCGAATGCAAATACTCGTTATTACAATACTGACTCGATAAAGATTGAAGATATTACAATTAATAATGCTGAACTTGGTCATACGGGTTCAATTACGTTGCAGACGGCGATGAATTATTCGCTTAATACTGGAATGGTGACTATCGGAAAACTACTAGGTGGCGGTTCGTTAAATAGTACTGCTAGAAATAAAATTTACGATTATTTCCATAATAGATTTGGCCTTGGTCGTGAAACAGGAATTGAGGTTTTAGAGAGTCAGGGTTCACTAGTTTCGCCAAAAAATGCAGAAGGTAATGCTGTTCGATATTCGAATATGACTTTTGGTCAGGGTATGACAACGACGATGTTGCAAACTTCAACAGCATTTTCATCTCTTGTTAATGGTGGAACTCTATATAAACCAAGCATAGTAGCCGGAACTGTTGACGAAGATGGCAATCTTTCGAAAAAATCGCCTGAAATTAGTCGTGAAGGTGTTATTTCTAAAGAAACTAGCCAACAAATGAAGCAAGTTTTGGAAGGTGTTCGAAAAGTTGGTGGCGCAAAAGATCCAGCTGGCTATCAAATTGGCGGGAAAACTGGAACCAGTCAAACGATTGTCGGTGGAAGGTATGTCGACTACCAGACGATTGGTAGCTATGTCGGTTTTGGTGGCGGAGATCAGGCGGAATATGTTATAATGGTAGCTGTTTGGGGTGAAAATCAAAACTTACAGGGTTCTAAAGACGCCGCACCAATTTTTACGGAAATTTCAAACTGGCTATTGAACTATTTAGAAGTTAAACCAACGAATTAGAAAAGAGGGAATATGTTAAACATCACAAATCACTTAATAGTTTCTGCATTGTTTAGCCTCGCTGGATTTATTCTTGCGATGGGGTTAACACCGCTATACACATTTTTTGCATACAAATATGAGTTTTGGAAGAAGCAAAAAACAGCTTCCGTTACGGGTGAAGCTCTAACTGTGGTGAATAAGCTTCACGCTAAAAAGATCGCAAGACATATTCCAACAATGGCTGGAGTTATTGGTGTTATTGCGGTTGTCGTACTTACGGTT
>JABZJO010000090.1:0-1870 GCA_015257755.1 Candidatus Nanogingivalaceae bacterium | reverse complement strand
ATCCTAAACCGACAGCCAAATGAGCGATTGTTACGTCTTCTGTTTCGCCTGAGCGGTGACTCATTACAGTGTTATAGCCATTGTTTTGAGCTAATTTTACGGCATTAATAGTTTCTGTTAGAGAACCGATTTGGTTCGGTTTAATAAGAATAGCATTCGCAACATTTAAATCGATTGATTTTTGGAGAAGCTTTGAATTCGTAACCATTAAATCGTCACCAACAAGTTGGATTTTTTTGCCAAGACGTTCTGTAAGAACTTTCCAGCCATCCCAATCATTTTCAGCAAGTCCGTCTTCGATTGAAACAAAAGGATATTTTGAAGTCAAATCTTCATAGAATTCGATCATTTCTTCACTAGAAAGAACTGCATCGTTAGCTTTCAGATCATATTTTCCATCCTTATAGAATTCACTTGAAGCTGGATCTGATGCAAAAGCGATATCTTTTCCTGGTTCATAACCAGCGTCTTTGATAGCTTGAGAAATTAATTGTAGAGGCTCTTCATTTCCGTTTTGAACTCTTGGCGCGTAACCACCTTCATCACCAACAGTTGTTGGGTAGTTTTTTGATTTAAGAACTTTTGCTAAAGCGTGGAAAGTTTCGGCACCCATTTGGATAGCTTCGAAAATATCTTTAGCACCAACAGGCATAATCATATATTCTTGAATATCGGTTGCCCATCCAGCGTGTGCACCACCATTCATAACATTCATCATTGGAAGTGGAAGATTTGGAGTTGAGTTGGTTTTTTTGGCGATATATTGCCAAAGTTCAACACCTTTTGCGTTTGCTACAGCTTTTGCTGTTGCAAGAGATACTGAAAGGATTGCATTTGCACCTAGGTCAGCTTTATTTTCAGTTCCGTCAAGATCGATCATAATTTTATCGATAGTTTCTTGATCTTCAGCATTTTTACCGATCAAGGCTTCTCGAATCTGATTATTAACAGCAGAAACAGCCCTATAAACTGATTTTCCGCCAAAAGCTTTGTCACCGTCGCGAAGTTCAAGAGCTTCACCTGATCCTGTTGATGCACCGCTTGGAACTGCTGCACGGCCAAAAGCGCCGCTTTCTAAAATTACATCCGCTTCAACTGTTGGATTGCCGCGGGAGTCTAAAATTTGTCGTCCTTTGATATCTTTAATTATGTATTCCATACTTCCATTTTAGCACCATAAAAAATCTTTAGCAAGTGCTTTTATGAAAAATAATAATTTGCCAATAACGGTTAAAATATGCTATAATTACGAATAGTATGAAAATATCTCGAAGAAAAGAAAATACAATAGTTTTCTTTAAAAATTTTATAATGACGGCTACGGTTTTAGGTGTTGTCTCTGTTTTGATTTTCCTAACTCAAGGTTGGCGCCTCGATGAAAAATTTGAAGTTCAGAGAACTGGTTTGGTTCAGTTTAACTCTTCGATCCCAAATTCAATTTCAGAAATAGATAAAAAACCCTTACCAGAAGGTACGCCGACAAAAAATTTAGCCACACCCGGAAGGCACGAATTTTCAATCTGGAAAGAAGGCTATCAAACTTGGTGGCGCCAAACAGAAGTTAGGGTTGGTGAAATTTTGTGGTTAAACTATGCACGCTTAGTTCCTAAAAAGATAACAGAGAAAAGTTTTTTGAATATTCCGAATCTAAAAAATGCTTTTGTAGCTCCTGATAAGAAAAAGATTTTCGCCATATCAGAAGATTCAAACAGCGAGGCTGTATTTTGGCTAATCGATATTTCAGATCGAGAGCCAAAAATATCAAAACTAAATTTTAACTCAAACATTTTCGAACGAAATAATCAAACTTCAGAAACATCTGGAAAAGATAATTTTTATAAAATCGCAGATAATTTAAAGGTTTCAAAGA
>JABZJO010000089.1:0-1880 GCA_015257755.1 Candidatus Nanogingivalaceae bacterium | reverse complement strand
ATCATGAATCGCTAAAAAATCCTTTCGAAAATCCACTTTATAAAAATCACAAATTGAACGCGCCGAAAAGCCCGTTTCGTTATAAAAAGTTGTTGGTTTAACAAACAAAACCTTTTCCCCAAAAAGCGAAATCTCAGCAACAAAAGCTTTAAATTTTGGCTTTTCTTGAAATTTTGCGTTAAACTTTTTTGCTAAATAATCCGCAAATTCGAAACCAGCATTGTGGCGAGTTCCATTATATTTTTCGGGAAAATTACCTTGAAAAAGTATGATTTTCATTTTATCCTTTCGAAAATCGCCCCAAGCGCGGGGCGAAATTTATTGATTTTTCTGAATTCTAGCGAGTTTTTCGTCGCGTTTGCGTTCGCGTTTGTTCTGTGTGTCGGTAGCTTTTTTAAGTGCACCCGAAGCTTTATTGATAACTTTTTTACCAGCTGAAATCCTTGCCCGGTTTTCTTTAATTTGTTTTTCGTCTCTAAAAGAAAACTTAATTGGCGTTCCAGAATAGTCAAAATTCTCGCGAATTAAGCGTTCCAAATAGCGTTTATAGCTCCAGTGAACAAATTTTAGATTTGAGCCGTGGATAATGAACCAAGGTGGGTTGCTGTCGCTTTGTGAAATATAGCGCAATTTTGGATGTGTGTTTTTCAGACCTGCTGGCGGATGAGCTTGAGTTGCTTTTTGTAGAAGCTGATTCAAGATTGAGGTTTTCGCTTGTCTTGCGCGGTTGCGGTGAACTTTTAGAATTAAATCATAAATTTTAGTTACATTTTGGCCAGTTTTCGAACTCGTGAAGATTAGTGGTGCCCAAGGTGTAAATTTGAAGTAGTATGCAATTCGTGGCGCTAAAGCATCACGGGTGTAAGCATCTTTTCCTTCAACGCTATCCCATTTCGAAACCACAATAATCATCCCTTTTCCGGCGTCGTTAATTAAGCCGGCAATTCGTTGGTCGAGCTGCGTGTTAAGCTCGTTTGCATCCATTAAAAGCAAACAAATATCAGCTTCATCAATTGCGTTCAAAGTTCGAAGTACTGAGAATTTTTCAATTCCAACTTCTTGTTTTCCGGGTTTGCGCATTCCGGCTGTGTCGATAATTTCGATGGTTTTTTCGTTAAAACGAATTGTGGTACGGTTTGTATCACGTGTTGTTCCCGCAACGTTCGCTACAATCGCCTGCTGTTTTCCAGCCATTGTATTAAAGAGATAAGACTTTCCAGCGTTTGGGCGACCAACCAAAGCTACGCGAATCACATCTTCGGGTTGTTTTTCTTCTTTAACTTTTGGGATATTCTCAGCAATTTCGGTTAGAAGTTCATCAACGCCGGCGTTATGTTCGGCAGAAGTTCGAATAATCGGTTTAACGCCAAGGCGCAAAAACTCTTCGTCTGGCAAATTCCCTTTTAGATCGGTTTTATTTAGAACCAAAATTACAGGCTTTCGAGATTTTAAAGCCTTTTTTGCAATCAAGCGATCTTCGTTCGAAAAAGGTTTAGTGCTATCAAGGACCACCAAAATTAATTCACTGGCATCAACTGCATCTTGAATTTGTTCTTGAATTGTCGCTTCAAATTCATCGTTAGGATCTTTTAATCCAGCGGTATCAATTAGCCAAAAGGCTTGATTTTTATATTTAACTTTACCAAGAACGCTATCGCGCGTTGTTCCGGCTTCTCGTGCAACAACGGCTTGTTGAGCACGAATCATTCGGTTAAAAAGCGAAGATTTTCCAACGTTCGCTTGACCAATAATTGCAACTTTAGGGAGATTTTTAGACATAGTAAAATAATTATAACATATTTTTGTTTAAAATTCAAACTTTCGAAAATTAAAATCCAACTTTAATTTTTTGTTTTCGAAGATAAATTTCAGATAAAAAG